>JBJTJU010000203.1:0-4504 GCA_046096165.1 Phycisphaerales bacterium
CACCACCGTGGCCGGGACCGCGTCGCGCGCACCCATCACCGAGCAGCAGGTGAACGCCGCGCAGCAGGCGTGGTGCGACGGCCTGGTGAACGTCGCGCAGACGCACGCGCGCGGCGGCGACGCCAAGGCCGTGGCCGCGAAGATGATCGACGACCTCTACGACTACGCCGACGGCAAGGTGTTCTTCAAGCCGACGCTTGCCTTCGGGCCACGCACGTTCCGTCCGACGCGCGAGGGCGCGCTGGCCTACTTCGTCGGCGGCAACCCGGCGTTCCCCGAGGACACGGGCTTCGCGCTCAAGGGCTGGACCAAGGCCCGCTACGACAACAACGCCGCCGAGAACGGCATCCAGGTCCACGGGGACATCGCCATCACCATGGGCAACGTCTACCTGACCGGTCCCGACGGCAAGGAAGTGATGGTCGACAAGACCTTCGTCTTCCGCCGGTGCAAGGACGGCAACCTCCGGCTCTGCGTCCACAAGTCCGCCCTGCCCTTCTCGCCGAACTGACCGCGATGCGACGACCCGTGTTCGCGGCGCTGTGCGCCGCATGCGTCGCCCTGCCCATCCCGGCAGGCTGCGCCGAGACCTCCGTCAAGGTCGGGCTGCAGACCCGCTCGGCGATCTACGCCAACTCCCTGCTCGAGGAGGAGAAGGGCGTCCGCGCGCTCCTGACGTCCTCGCCCCCGCGCGTGGGCATCCTGCAGGGCGTCTCGCCGGGTGCACCGGTGCGCGGCTTCGGCCCGTTCGCATCGGACGCCGTGCGCGTGGCGCTGCGGCGGCGGTGCCCGGGCTCCACGGTCCTGAGCGGGCCGACGGTCGTCGGCATGGCCGCGGCGGCGGGCAAGTCGCCGGACCTCGCGCGGATCCTCCGCGAGGCGAACGACACGGGAATCCTCCCGGCGCCCGACCTGGCGGCGCTCGGACGGGCGCTCAAGCTCGACTACTTCTTCCTGGGGATGGTCGCGTCCAACGACATGCGCGATGCGACGCGACTCAGCCAGCTGGGCCTGACGATGGTGCGGTCGCACTGGACGGTGTCGAACCTGACCATCCAGCTCTATCACGCGCCCTCGGGGCGGATGGTCTGGCAGAGCGTCGGGGACTGCACCGAGTACGTCGAGACCGTCGCGGCCGCGCCGGTGCCGCTGCACTCGGTGATGGCCGAGGTGGCTGCCGCGATGATCGGCGACCTGGTGGACGGCCGTTCGCGGACCACGCTGCTCTGGGTGACCAACCAGCGTGCCGTGAAGGAGCCCGAGGTCGCGGCCAGCGGCGCCGAGGCGCACCCGCTGCCCGAGCCGGCGTCGGATCCAGACGCCTACTGCCCGGCCGACAAGCCCGAGGTCGAGCCGGAGCCGGGAACGTCCCGGCCGCGGTGAGCGGCGGGTCGCGAGCGGCCGCGCGGGACATGAAATCGAACGAGAATTCGGCCTGCGAACCCGCAGCGGCTGCGATACTACGATCGAGTCCGCCCGCCTTCGGCGCTGGCGCTGCTCACGGAGGCCACGTCAGACCATGATCCGATCGATCCTCATGCTGGCGGCGCTGCACTTGACCGCATCCGCGGCGCACGGCCAGTACGTCCGGGCCTGGGGCGCCGATTCCTACGGCCAGACCACGATCCCGACCGACCTCGGCACCGTGATCGACGTGTCCCACGGTGGATCGCACCTGCTCGCGATCACGACGGGCGGACAGGTCCGTGCGTGGGGACGCGATGCGTCCGGGCAGGCCACGGTGCCGCCGACGCTGGGGATCGTGATCGCGGTGGCGGCCGGCGGACAGCACTCGCTCGCCCTGCGCACCGACGGGTCGGTGGCAGCGTGGGGTTCCAACACGTATGGGCAGGCGACCGTGCCGATCGACCTCGGCGGCTGCATCCTGGTGGCCGCGGGCGATTGGCACTCGCTTGCCGTCGCCGCCGCCGGCTCGGTGCGGGCGTGGGGGCGCAACACGTACGGTCAATGCAGCGTGCCAGCCGGCATGGCCGCGGCGGTCGCCGTCAGCGCGGGCCTCACCAACTCGGTCGTGGCGCTGGCCGACGGCACCGCGCGCGCCTGGGGGCGCAACGACTTCGGCCAGTCCACGCCGCCGGAGGGACTGTCGGGCGTCGTCTCGGTGGCCGCCGGCGGCCTTCACTCGCTGGCCCTCCGGTCCGACGGGACGATCGCCGCCTGGGGCCGGAACAACTACGGGCAACTGACGGTGCCTGCGGACCTGGGACCATGCCAGGCGGTGTCGGCCGGCCGCGACCATTCGATGGCGCTGCGCACCGACGGCCGCGTGCGGTGCTGGGGCACGAGCAACTTCTACGGGCAGGTCACCGTCCCGGCCGGCATCGCCGGCGTGACCCGCATCTCGTCGGGCACCGACGGGAACGCCGTGATCGCCGTGCTGCCGGCACCCGTGTGCTGGGGTGACCTGGACGCCTCCCGAGACGTGAACGGGGTCGACCTCGGGCGGTTGCTTGCCGCCTGGGGCCGGATGGATGGCCCACCCGAGGACCTCGACGGGGACAGCCTGGTGGATGGCCGGGACCTCGGACTCATGCTGGCCACCTGGGGCCCCTGCCTGAACTGAGCAGGGGACGCGAACGCGACGGTCAGCCGATTGGGCCCCAGGACGCGAGCTGCGCACCGAGGTCCAGGCCGTCGACCGCGCAGTCCTGGTTGACATCGGCGGCGTGCGGATCGAGCGCGGGTCCCCACCCCGAGAGGAGGATCCCGAGGTCGATCCCATCGACCGTGCCGCTTCCGTCCAGGTCGCAGGGCGCTTCGCGCACGGCGCGGACCGCAAGCGCCAGGAGGCGCTGGTTCTGCCCGCCGACGCCGCCACCATCGTCGGAGACCAGGATGAGGCTGCGGCGGCCGCCCGCAAGCGGCGGGCCGAGCGCCATGCCCTCGAAGTTGCTGAAGGGGAATCCGCGCTGCCAGAGGAGCGTCTTGGCGGCAGGCACGAACCCGCCGGCGGCGAGCATCTGCACGTTCGAGACGTCCGTCGCCGCCGAGAGGTCCACCGCGTAGAGGCGCGAACGGAAGTCAGGGATCACCGAGCCCCCGAACTCGCGCTCGAGCACCAGCACCGTGTGCCGGTCCCAGGGCACGAGGTCCACGACCCCGCTGCGTTCGACGTCGACCAAGTCGGTCATGCCGGAGATCGGGTCGCAGCGGTAGGCCCACTGCCCCGCGGGGAAGCCCTGCCCATCGAAGCGCTGCAGGCGCACCCACGCGCCGGCCTGCGTGCCCGAGACGGGGCCGTCGGAGACGAGCGCCTCCTCGTTGGCGGCCCATGCCTCGCCACGGAGGCACCCGAGGGCCTCGAACCCGAAGTTCGGGCGCATGTTCGGCGGGGCGAAGATGGGGGGGATGCGCAGGGATCCGCAGGCGGCGAAGGTGACGAGATCGAAGCGACGGATGGCGGCCGAGGCTTCGTCCGCGGCGAGGAACGTGCCGGCGGCGCGGTCGATCGCAATGCCCTCGACGTCGGTGCCAAGCCCCGGGACCGGGACGCGGGCCGTGATCGACTGCGCCAGGATGCGGCCGGTCGACGGGTCGATGTCGATCCATGCGTCCCACACGGCCTGCTGGCCTCCGTCCCCGACGAGCAGGAAGCGCCCGGTCCCCACCCATGCGATGCCGCTCAGCTCCTCCGCGCCGAAGCCACGCGCGGCAAGCGGGACGGGCGCCTGGCCGGGGTCGGACACCTCGAACGACGCGCCGCCCGCGACGGTCGCGCACGCCGAGGCGAGGATGGCGACGGCGGAGGGCATGCCACCATGATCGCATGACGGCCCAAAAGCGACCGATCCGGCCCTTGCGGGCCGGATCGGCGAAAGTTCGGACTGAGCCGCGACGTCAGCCGACGGCGACGTCACCCAGCTCGGTGATGATCTGCTCCTGCTTGTCCTTGATCGCATCGCGGAAGCTCTTGCCGCCCGCGATCGCGCCGCCGGCGAGCAGCACGTTGGTGACGCCGACCTCGGCGCTCTCGGCGCCGCGCTCATCGCGAACGAAGTTCATCACGAGGTTCTTCAGCATGTTCTTGCCTCTGTCTCTTGTCTGGATGCGTTTGGTTCGAGACCACGAGGAGCCGCGCGGCTCGTCAACCCCAATGTAAATCGGATGACCGCTCTGAGATAGCCAAACCGCCAAGAACGGGGCCACATTCTCCGGATTTATCGTCTGATAACAACGCGCCCCGGACGGGCCGTCGACGCGAACTTCTGGCGTGCAGCCGACGCGATCCTGAGGTTGGATGCAGCTTCCTCCGGGCTCACGACCAAGTTCCACAGCTGCAGCGCCTCCTCGTCGCGGCCCTGCAGGGCGCGCGCCAACGCCACGTTGGAGACGAAATCGGCGTCTCGGGGGTCCGCGGCGTAGGCCGCGTCGAAGTCGCGCGCCGCCTGGTCGAGGTTTGCCGCAAGCAGGTGGCAGACGCCCCGGTCATTGAGGAGGAGCGGCTGGCCCGGCATGCGCTCGAGCCCGCGCGACAGCCATGCGA
>JBJTJU010000204.1:0-14624 GCA_046096165.1 Phycisphaerales bacterium
TCGATGCCTGGTTCCTGCTCGACGGCACCCGCAACAACATCTCCGACATCGTCAACGGCATGTCGTCCGGCGAGGCGCCGGCCACGGAGAAGCCCGCGGCAGGCGGCGGCGTCGAGGTGCTCATCCGCACGCTCGAGCTGCGCGACATCGCCGTGCACGTCTCCGAGCGCCCGGACGTCGCCGAGGTGCCGGTCACGGCGCGGCTCGCCTCGGTCACCGCGACCGACGTCTCCAGCCGCAGCTCGGGCAAGGAACTCGCCGGACAGGTGGCCTCGAAGGCCTTCGAGGCCACGATGGGCGCCATCGTCTCCGACATGGGTGGCCGCATGCCCGCGGCGATCGCCAAGGGCGTCGGCGACTCGCTGTCGCAGGCCGGCACGGTGCTGAAGGACGTGGCCGGCCAAGCCGCGCAGCAGGTCGGCGAGGCAGCCACCAAGGGACTCGGCGACGCCGTCAAGGGCATCGGCGACGGACTCGGCGGGCTCCTCGGCGGCGACAGGAAGAAGTGACGCCGCGCC
The DNA here is from genome assembly GCA_046096165.1 of Phycisphaerales bacterium. Classification (GTDB taxonomy): domain Bacteria; phylum Planctomycetota; class Phycisphaerae; order Phycisphaerales; family SM1A02; genus UBA966. The sequence continues at coordinate 519 of JBJTJU010000204.1, forward strand.
CGGCGGCGCACCGTCAGCCGTTGCGGCGCGCGAATTCGTCCATGAACTGCGCCAGCAGCTCGCAGCCCTTCGCCGGGAACGCGTTGTAGACGCAGGCACGGATGCCGCCCCACTCGCGGTGGCCGCGCAGGCCGCACAGGCCCTCGCGCTCGCCTTCCGCCACGCAGCGGTCGACGAGCGCGTCGCTCGGCAGCTGGAAGCTGATCGACATGTCGCTGCGGCAGTCCGCGCGCATCGACGGCCGGTAGAAGCCACCGCTGCGGTCGATCGCCGCATAGACGTGCGCGGCCTTCGCCTTGTTGCGCGGGCCGAACGCCGCGGGCCCGCCGTGGTCGAGGGTCCACTTCGCCATCAGGCCGATCACCCGGACGCCGAAGGTCGGCGGGGTGTTCGGCCGGCTTTCCGTGCGCGAGAAGTTCGCGTAGCTCAGCATCGGCGGCAGCGACGGATCGGCACGCTCAAGCCACGACCGGCGCGCCAGCACCATGCAGATGCCGCTCGCCCCGAGGTTCTTCTGGCCGCTTGCGAACACCAGCTGGTGCGCGGCCAGGTCGAAGGGCCGCGAGAAGATGTCGCTCGTCGCGTCGCACACGAGCGGGGCCGCCACCCTGGGCGGCCGGGCGAACTGCGTGCCCTCGACGGTGTTGTTCGAGCAGTAGCAGAAGTACGCCGCCCCCGAGCAGTCGGCGATCTCCGCGTCGCTCGGCACGTGGTCGAAGCGGCAGGCGGCGCCGTCGAAGGCCTTGCGCGTCTTCCGGACGCACCCCGTCTCCTTCTCGCCCTTGTGTGCCCACAACCCGGTGTCCGCGAAGGTGACCCAGCCGTCCTTCGGCACGAAGTTCATCGCGATGATCGGGAAGTGCTGCATCGAACCGCCCGGCAGGAAGAGGACGTCCCATTCCGCGCCCAGGCCCGAGCAGCCCCGCACCGCCTCCACCGCCTCGGCCAGCATCCGGTCGTACGACGCGCCACGGTGGCTGTGCTCAAGCAGGCCGATGCCCGTCCCGCGGAAGTCGATCAGCTCCTCGCGCAGCTGGTCCAGCACCGATTCCGGCATGCATGCCGGGCCGGCGGAGAAGTTGTAGACCCGCCCGGGACGGGGGCTTGCAGGCGGGTCAACGGGTCGCACGTGGGGGGCAGCGGCGGTGGTCATGGCGATCCTTCGATGCGTGACCTCCAATGGTACGCAGGCCATCCCCCATAAAGTCTGATAATTCATATCTGCCATTCGCCCAATCGATTTCCGCGACCCACGCTTGACCTTGCCCAGTCCCGGGGCATTCTCCCCTCGTGGAACGGTGCCCTCCCTCAGGGCGCCGTGGAGCAGAGTGTAAAGGGTACAGCCGAGCGGGTATCGCCAAGAGCGTGTCTTGGCAGATGTTCGTTCCCTTCGGTGAGTTCCCTCCATGCCTGCCCTGCCAAACGACGCACGACAACCCGAGACTCCGCTGCCGGAGCTGTTCGAGCGCATCTACGGGCGCCTCAAGGAACTCTCCTCGCTGTTCATGCGCCACCAGGGCGCGGGACACACCCTGCAGCCGACCGCCATCGTGCACGAAGCCTTCCTGAAGCTCGCAGAGCGCGACGCCGAGGACTTCGAGAACGACGAGCACTTCTTCGCGACCGCCGCCACCGTGCTGCGCACCGTGCTCGTCGACCACGCCCGCCGGCGCGGCAGCAAGAAGCGCGGAAACAACAAGCGCAAGGCCTCGGTCGAGGCGTTCGAGCCCACCGACTGCTCGGTAGACGTGGCCGGCATCCTCGAGCTCGAGGATGCCCTCCAGAGCCTGGCCGCGATCGATCCCCGCAGCGCGAAGGTGGCGGTCCTCCGCATCTTCGGCGGGATGTCCATGGAACACGTGGCGCGGCTGAACGAGACGAGCCTGCCCACGGCGGAGCGCGACTGGCGGTTTGCCCGCGCGTTCCTCGAGAAGCAGTACGGAGTGACCTCCGCGGAAGACGAATCCGCAGCAAAGGATGCAGCATGAGCCCGGAAGTTGCCAAGAAGAAGTGGCTGCACGTGCGTGACCTGTTCGACCTGGCCGTCGAGCTGCCGGTCGAGGATCGCGGCGCGTTCCTGATCCGCGAGTGCGGCGAGGACACCGATACCCGCGCCGAGGTCGAGTCGCTGCTGGCCGCCAACGACAGCGCGATGGACCTGCCCGCCGACCGCGAGGTGGCGAAGAAGCCGGAGGTTACTGAGCGGATGCCCGAGATCCTGGGCTACCGCATCGAGCGTCGCCTGGCCGACGGCGGCTCGAGCCGCGTGTACGAGGCGACGAGCGTCGAGAACGGCATGACCGTGGCCCTGAAGGTCATCAACTCGGGCGCCGGCGGCTCCGCGCTCCAGCGCTTCCGCCAGGAGTGCCGCGTGATGGCCCGCCTCGACCACCCCGGCATCGTCCGTCTCTACGAGACCGGCCACACCCAGGACGGTCACGTCTACCTGACCATGGAGTTCGTGCGCGGCAAGTGCATCGACAAGTGGGCCGACGCCCACGGATGCAACGTCGCCGAGCGCGTCCGCCTGGTGCTCCAGGTGCTCGAGGCCCTGTCGCACGCGCACGGCGCGGGCGTCATCCACCGCGACCTGAAGCCTCACAACATCCTGGTCGACGAGGACGGCAACGCCCGCCTGGTGGACTTCGGCGTGGCACGGCTGACCCGCGAGGACGGCCACCGCACCGGCTTCCACACCGAGACCGGAAACCTGGTCGGCACCTTCTCCTACATGAGCCCCGAGCAGGCCGACGGCAAGTCGGGCCGCGTGGGACCGCCGACCGACGTCTACCAGACGGCCGTGGTGCTGTACGAGCTCCTCACGGGCCGGCTGCCCTACGACCTCGAGAACCGCAACGCCATGGCGGTGCTGAAGGCCGTCCTCTTCGACCGGCGCGTGCCGATCTCGGAAGTCCGCCCGGAGCTGGCAGGCAGCCTGGAGGAGTGCATCATGCGCGCCCTCTCGGCCGATCCCGCCGACCGGCCGCAGACCGTCGCGCAGTTCGCCAAGGACCTGCGCAAGGCCATGCTGCTCGACGACTGAACCCCTGGAACTGCCGCAAGACCCCACGAACGAACCTCCCCAACGAACAACTCCGCTGCTTGACGGGAACACGGCCGAAAGGCCGGTCGGGCAGCAGACGCGCGACGGGAACACGGCCGAAAGGCCGGTCGCGCACACGGGACCCCGGCGCAAGCCGGGGAGTTCGTTTTTGGGGTCAGCCGGCAGCCGCGCGCGGCACGACGTTCGCGATCGAGCTTCCGAGCCGAAGCGTGAGCGGGCCCTCGCGCGTCGCGGCACGAAGCAGGAAGCGACCGGGCGAGAAGATCATCGGCGCCATCGAGGGATCGCGCGCCGTCAGGTCGGGGACCAGTGCCCGCCCGAAGGCATCCAGGATCTCGGCCTCGGAGCGGTTGCGCGCGCACATGGCCCAGGCATCGATCGCCGCCGCGCGCGGACCCGGCACCATGAAGTCGATCTCCAGCGTGGCGCGGTCACCGCCGATCAGCGTGGCATGCACGAGGTCGATTGAGAGATCCACCGTCACCGCGCCGCGCACGCCGGGGGCGCGCACCTCCAGGCGCTGCATGGATGGCTCGATGCGCAGCAATTCGCGGCGGACAAGCACCCGGTCGTCGACGACCAAGGACGCCTCCGCGGCCATGAACAGCACACGGCTGCCGGCCAGAGGCTCAGGCACCTGACGCGCAAATGCGCTCATGCAGAGATAAACGCGATCTGGGCCCGCCACCCATCACGGAGAATCGAACTTTGCCATCAATCGCGATGTCCTATAAGCGTTCCCTGCGGAACATGGGCGATTTCGCCGACTTTTTGGGATTGGGTGATGGGTTGACCGGCCGGATTGCGTTCCTGATTCTCGAGGGGAACATCACTTCCGTCCACTCCCTTCGCGCGCCTGGCAGGGCCGCGGAGAAACACATGCCCCCTGGAGAACACGCCTCCGGGGGGTGTTGTTTCATGAATTCCTCGGAACACTCCCTTGCCCAGCCTCCGGGGGATTGGATGATCCGTGCCACTCCCGCCGATCTCCCGAGGGGCCCACGATGGGCCAGGACGTCGGCGCACCCCGTCTCCCCGATCCCCAGAGGTTCACGATCCCATGACCAGCAGCCGCAAGCTCTCCGCCAAGGACCTGTCCGCCGTCTCCGGAGGCGCCGCCAAGAAGGGCCCCACGATGGCAAGCAGCGGCCGTGCGCCGGGCTCGGCCACCGCGTCGGCCGCCAAGACGGTCACTGCACCGACGTCTGGGGCGAAGAAGCCGAAGAAGTGACGCGGGGCGCCTCCAGGAGGGGCGGAACGCGCAGGAACGACTCCGGGTCGGCCCCCGGGTCCCCCGCCTCCGGCGCGGGGAGCGGGATATCCGACTCGATCGAGAGGCCCGCGCGGCCGGGCAGCAGTCCGGCCGCGTCGGCCAGGTCGAGCAGCGCCAGTTGGTAGTCCACCTCGGACGCGGCCTGCGCGCGCTGCGCCTCCACCAGCTGCATCATTGACTGCGTGAGGTCCGTGATCGTCGCCGCACGGCGCTCGTAGAGCGTCTTGACGCCGTCATATGCACGGCCGGCCAGTTCCACCGCCTGGCGCGTGGCCACCATCGACTGCCAGCCGGTCGATGCCCGCGACACCGAGTCATAGACCTCGCGCGTGATGGTGAGGCGGCGATCCTGGCTCGTCGCCAGGTCCTTGAGGCGCTTGTAGAGGGCCGAGCGCAGGTCGGCGCGCGCGGCCTCGTTGCCGAGCGGCACCTCCAGCCGGACGCCTCCGGTGAATGTCAGGGTCGTCGTGGCATCCGTGCCGGTGTCGCTGATGGCCCCGCCGATCGACCGGCCGAACCCGATCGGTGCCGTGGTGCCGAAGGCATCGAGCTTCGGAAGCAGGCCGTTCTCCGCCACCTGGATGCCGAGGGCCGACTCGGCGATCGCCAGTTCCGCCTCCAGGAGCTCCGCGCGCTGGCGCAGCGCCAGGTCCAGGACCGCCTGCGGCACGAACGTGTACTTGCGCAGTTCCGGGTCCGAGCCGAACTCGAGCACCACGGAATCGTCGAGCGGGATGTCCGGGCGGTTCATCGCCTGCTTCAGCTCGCGGCTGCGTGCGCGGAAGCGCTCGCTGGCGGCAATCACGTCGTCCACCTGGCTGACGGCCAGGTAGCGCGCCTTGATGACCTCCGTGGCCGCCGCGGTGCGGGCGGCGGCCAGGCGCTCGGCCACCGACACCTGCTCGACCGCGCGGCGGTAGCTCTCGAGGGCCACGTCGAAGGCACGGCGCGCGCCGTACGCGCGCCAGTAGGCGCGCTCGGCGTCGAGCAGCAGCTGCTGCACCATCATCCGCGTGCGCACCTCCACGCGGCGCTGGCCGAACTCGGCGAGCAGGATGCTCGACTCGTTCACCAGCCGCCCGCCGCCGCGCAGGAGCGGCTGGGTCATCGTCACGCGCGGGGCGCTCTGGTACCCCATGGCCTCGTCGCTGACGAGCGTCGGGTCCTGGTCGTCGAAGTACATGAGGCGCCAGTCGACGTCGAGCTGCCCGCCCGTGGCGAGCGGCACGTTCAGGTTCGGGCGCACCTCGGCGTTCCACAGGTCCTGCTGCAGGGGCGGCACGTAGTTCACGTCGCGGCCGCCGTCGGCCACCAGCCCGAACGTCCACTCGAACTTCGCCCGCTCGCGCAGCACGCGCTCGTTGGCGATGGCCGGGTCGATGCGCACCACCTTGATGCCGAGGTTGTGCTCCAGGGTGGCCGCGCGCACGCCCGCCAGGTCCACCCGCTCGCCGCGCTGGCCGGGCTCGAGGAGTGCCAGGTCCTCGGGCGACGGTGGCTCGATCGATGACGGGGGCAGCGGGCCGGCCTCGCCGAAGGCCGCGGGATCGCCCCGCTCGACCGACTGCAGCCGGGTCTTCACCTCGTCGGAGAGGATCCCCTGGCGCTGGTAGGGCGAGTCGCAGCCGGCGGCCAGCACCGCCGCGACCGACATCGAGATGGGCAGGTGCCGCAGCGTCATGCCGGCACCCCCGCCGCCAGGGCCGCTTCCTCGACCAGCTGGCGCCGCACCAGCTCGCGGAAGTGGCCTTCCGCGGCGGCCAGCTCGTCGAACCGCCCGGACTGGACGATCTCGCCGTCGGCGAGCACGTGGATGCAGTCTGCACCGCGCACCGTGCTCAGCCGGTGGGCGATCACGATCCGCGTCACCGCACGCGCCGCAAGTGCCCGGGACACGTGCGCCTGCGACACCTCGTCGAGCGCGCTGGTCGCCTCGTCGAGGAGCAGGATGCGCGGCCGCGTCACCAGGGCGCGCGCGATCATCAGCTTCTGCAGCTGGCCGCCGGAGAGCGTCTGGTCGCTGACGAAGGTGTGCATCTGCATCGGCATCGCGCGGATGTCGCCGGCAAGCCCCGCGGCCTCCGCCGCGTCCCACGCGTCCTCGGGGCCGAGCAGCGCCGCACCCACGATGTTCTCGTGGATCGAGCCCGGGATGAGCCGCGGATGCTGCGTCACGACGCCCACCTGCCGGCGCACCGACACGGGGTCGAGCCGGGAGATGTCCTGGCCGTCGAAGAGCACCTTGCCGGCGGTCGGCTTCTGGAGGCCCAGGATCACCTGCGCGAGGGTCGACTTGCCGCTGCCGGATGCACCGACGATCGCGACGAAGTCGCCGGGGGCTGCCGAGAGCGAGACGCCCCGCAGCACCTCGCCGGGCGACCCCGGGTGCGCGAATCGCACGTCCTGCACCTCGATCGCCCCGGCGAGTCGGCCCGCGGGCTCCGCGCCCGGCGCCGCCTCCGCCGGCTCCTCGAGCACCGGGCGCAGCCGGTTGAGGAGCGGCACCGCCTCGGCGAACTCCCCCAGCGCGTAGCCCAGCGAGGTCACGCCGATGAGCGCCGCGCCGAAGGCCGCGTTGTAGGTCATGAATGCCGCCAGCTGCGCTTCCTTGCCGCCGCCCGTCGTGCTGAATCGCCACCAGAGGAGCGCCGCGGCCGCGAACGGGATCGCCGTGCCGAGGACATGCAGCCGCGCCGCGCACATCGACGCGAGGTACATCGCGCGGCGCTCGGGGCGGTAGCGCTGCAGCCACTGGATGAGCGCCTGCTCCTCGGTGCCGGTGGTCCGGATGCGCTCGACGCCGCCGATCAGCTGGAGCGCGAATCCGCCGAGCCGGCCGCTGCGCTCGGCGGCATCCGCGGCGTGCCGCGCCTGCCGGCGCGCCACCACCGCGATGATGCCGAGGATGAGGACGAAGGCCGCCGCCGAGACCAGGCCCGCCTGCAGGTCGACGGCCAGCATGAGTGCGAGGTAGGTGATCGAGAAGATCCCGCCGACCACCGCCGCAACCATCGAGCCGGACACGCGCCGCTGGAGATCGTCGGCCACGCCGAGGCGGTCGGCAAGCTCCCCGACCGACTGCCGGCGGAAGAAGGCGAGCGGAAGCGACAGCGCCCGCAGCACGATGGCACTCGAGCCGCGCAGCGCCAGCCTCGACTCCACGCGCAGCAGCAGGAACTGCGTCACCAGCTCGAAGCACGCGACGGCCACGAGGGTCGCGGCGAGCAGCAGCCCGAGGTGCAGGATCGATGACCCGTCCCCGGCGGGGATCACGCGGCTCACCAGGAGGCCGGTGGCATACGGCACGGCCAGGTTCAGGACGCTCGCCGCGCCGGCAACGACCGCCGCCAGCGCGAGTTCATGGCCGCATCCGCGGAGCAGGAACGAGAACATGGCGCCCAGCGTCCGCACGCCCTCGGGCACCGGCACCTCGAAGAGGATCGCGTCCCCGTCGAGCGTCGCGGCATACGCGGCGTCCACGCGCACGGGCCGCGGCTGCTCGCTGGCCTCGTAGGCGAACGCGCGGTAGCCCCCCCAGCGCCCGGGCACCAGCGCGACGGGCGTGCCGTCGGCGCGCATGCGCAGCATCGGGCCGCTGTCGCGCACCCACCACCGGTCCCGGCACGTCGCCCGGCGGCAGCCGATGCGCGCCGCATGCGCAAACGCCTCGGGCGGCGGCAGCAGCGGATCCTCGGGAACGCGCCGCGGGATCGACTGCAGCGGCACCCCGGATGCGACGGCCACGTGCCGGCAGGCACGCAGGAACGGCGGAAGTGCGGTGCTCACGCTCAGCACCTCGTCGCGGCCGGCGAAGATCGCCGTGAGCATCTGCGCGAAGCCCGATCGGCTCGACTCGGCGCGTCCGGCGCGCAGCCCGGCGGCGCGCGTCACCGCCTCCTCGTCGCGCGCGACGGCCTCGATGGTGCGGGCCACCAGCGTGGCCACCGGATCTTCACCGGGATCGGCGTCGGCGCGCACGACGAAGGGCAGCATCACCCGCGCGAAGGCCGTGCGCGCGTCTGCCAGTTCGCCGGCGTCGATCCCGGTCCGCGGTTCGCGTACCACGGACGCCGCGCCGTCCGGGACCGCCACCAGGGTCACCGGCCGTCCGGCGAGCGCGTCCTCGAGTCCGGGCAGGAACCCTCCCGGCGCCACGGTGCCCAGGTGCGTGCGACGGCCGATCGACCCATCCGCACGGCGCGGGGCCGCGAAGACGTTGACCGTTCCCGCGATGACGGCCCATCCGCGCATGTTCGCGCCGAGGTCAAGGTGATCACGCCCGTCCACGCGGCATGCCGACTCGCCGCCCGACACGCATGCCTCCGCGATCGACGAGGGAAGCGTCACCGCATGCCTCCGCGCGCCAGTCGCGCGTACCGGCCGCCCTGCTCCAGCAGCGACTCGTGCGTGCCGCGCTCCACGGCCTCGCCATCTTCCAGCACGATGATCTCGTCCGAGTCCCGGATCGTGCTCAGCCGGTGCGCGACCACGATGCACGCGCACCCACGCCGCCGGATGGCGCGGTCGATGCGGGACTCGGTGGTCGCGTCGAGCGCCGAGGTCGCCTCGTCGAGGATGAGCACGGACGGCCGACGCGCGAGTGCGCGCGCGATCTCGATCCGCTGCGCTTCACCGCCCGACAGGTTCGATCCGGACTCCGCCACGGCCATGCCCAGGCCGCCGCGCGCATCCGCGATCCCCGCGAGTCCGGCGTCCTCGATCGACTCGCGGATCCACGCGTCCGGCACCTGGGGGTCCCAGAGCGACACGTTCTCGCGCAGCGACGCCTCGAAGAGCACCGGTGACTGCCCCACGGCCGCGATGGTCGAGCTGCGCTCGTGCCGCGGGATCGCCTGCAGCGGGCGTCCGCCCACCAGCACCTCGCCCGACCACGGCTGCAGCAGCCCGCACGCGAGCTTGGCCACGGTGCTCTTTCCCGAGCCTGACGAGCCGACCACCGCCACGCGTCGGCCAGGGCCGACCGAGAACGTCAGGCCCTTCACGACCGGGGGCGACGACTCGCTGTAGCCGAACGACACGTCTCGGAACTCGACGGCGTCGGCATGCATCGCGGCGGCGTGCACGGAAGATGCGTCGGGGCGCGCCATCGGGTCGATCGGATGCCGCATGACGTCGTCGACGCGCGCAAGCGTGGCGCGCAGGGTCTGCAGGTCCTGGGCGAGCGACGCCAGCTCGACGGCCGGTCCCATGAACGCCACAAGCAGCGCCTGGAAGGCGATCAGTGCACCAATCGTCATCTCGCCCTGCATCACCTGCCAGCCGCCGTAGGAAAGCACCACGGCCGACACCAGGAGCGACGACAGCAGTCCCGGCAATGCATCCAGGAACGCCGACCGCGACTCGAGCGACTGCACCGCCACCGACACGCGTGCGTTGGCGGAGGCGATGCGTGCGAAGAGGTCTGCCTCGCGCCCAGCGCTCTTCACGCTCTCGATCGCGGCAATGCCGGACGAAAGCGTCCCGGCCGCCAGGCCCGCCTCGCGCCCGAGCACGCGGGTGCCGTCGACCAGCGCCCGCCCCGTCCGCAGGACGACGATGAGGATCGTCCCGACGGTTGCCACGGCGACGCAGGCAAGGTGCCAGTCGATGAACACCATGCCCCCGAGGAACGCAACGGACGTCGCAAGCCCCACGGCGGCGGGCGCCAGGCGCGAGGCCAGGACGTCCGCCATCGACTCGATGCTCTCCAGGCGCTGCGCCACGTCGCCCGCGGAACGGTGCGCGAAGAACCCGGTGGGCAGCCTTAGCAGATGCTCCATGAAGGAGGCTGCCCACGCGATCGCCATGCGCTGCTCGAGCATCGCCAGGATCCGCTGCCGGACCCACTCCATGACCGCCGCCACCGCCATGCATGCCAGCGCGATCGCCGCCATCGGCAGGAGCCATGACTGGGCGCGGTCAAGGAGCACGCGGTCGATGTAGGCGGCCCCGAGTGCCGGCAGCGCGATCGCCGGCACCGCGGCCACCAGGCCGCAGGCCAGCGCCGCAGCCAGCACGCGGCGCGATCCGCGGAGGCGTGACATGAGCGCGGCCATGACGCTCGGCGGCCGACCACCGCGCACGAACGATGCACCGGGCTTCAGTTCCAGCACCACCCCGGTGAAGCGCTCGCTGAACTCCTCGGCGGAGAGCCAGGTGCGACCGATGGCCGGATCCATGACCCGCCAGCGGCCGCGCGACCAGCCCTCCAGGACGACGAAGTGGTCGAATCCCCAGAAGAGGATGGCCGGCAGCTCGACGTCGGACAGCTCGGCCGAATCCACCGAGTAGCCCTCGCACTCCAGCCCCCAGTGCTCGGCCGCCGCCTTCAGCTGCAGCGCACTGCTGCCGTCGCGCGACACGCCGCAAGCACGCCGCGCCTCCTCGAGCGTCACGTGCCGGCCGTGCCGGCCGAGCACCGACACCAGGCATGCGGCGCCGCACTCGGCGGCCTCCATCTGCAGCGAGACCGGGCTTGCGACCAGCCGGCGGCCGACGGGGCGGAAGGCAGGCGCCTCTGCCGCCGCCTCAGCCACCGAACGCCTGCCTCAGCCACGGGAGGAAGAGCGTCACCGGCGCAACCTCCTCGGTCACCACGTCGACGTCGCACAGCGTGCCGGCCGACAGCGCCTGCGGATAGCCCGTTCCGCCGGTCCAGCGCAGGCCGGTCGGCGTCGAGGGGTCGCCCTCGAGGTCGATCACGCCCGAGACGATGCCGCCGTAGCGGCGCTCGATGTCCGCGGCCACCTCGGGGCTGTTGATGATGCGCACCAGCGAGTCGCGCGTGCCGACCACCGGTTCCACCTCGCGCACGGACCCGCGGATGATGCCGAAGCGCTCGCGGTCGGCGATCGACGGCTCGACGCGCGCCCGCATGCCGGCGCGCGCCCGCTTGCCGTCGGCGAGCGGGAAGAACGCATAGCAGCGCATCAGCCCGTCGCCGGCATCCGACACCACCGCCACGGGCATGCCGCGGCGCACCAGGTCACCGGGCGCGCGCACCACCTGCACCACGCGGCCGGGCCGGGGCGCGGGCACGTTCCGCTCCGCCTCAAGGAGCGCCGAGGCGTGGCGCACGCGCGCACCTGCGTCGGCGATCGCATTCTCGCGGCGCTGGCGCTCCTGCGCATGCCGCATGGAGAGCTCGGCCCGCTCGGCGGCGATCCGCTGCACGTCGGTCCGGGCCTCGGACAGGCTGCGCCCGATGTCGAGCTGCACGTTCACCGTCGAGAGGAGGTCCGACTCCGGCAGCAGCCCCTGCGCCACCAGTCCGCGCTTGCCCTCGACCGATCGCTCGTACTCGCCGTAGGCCGCCTGCGCGAGTTCCACCCGGCGGCGCGCCTCGTCCTCGCGCACGCCGAGCGACACCTCGGCGGCGCGCATCGCGCCGTCCTCGGCCTTCAGCATCGCCAGGTGCTGCTCCTTCAGGCGCACGACCGCCGACTCGGCGTCGGCGCGCTGCGCCTCGAGCGCGGGGTTCGCGATCACCGCGATCACGTCGCCCTGCTGCACCACGTCCCCGGGCTTCACGCGCACCTCGGCGATGCGGCCGTCGGCGGGGCTCTCGGCCGCCACCACCATCGTGCCCTCGATCAGGATCCCCGTCCCGCGGACGGTCAGCGGCACGCGCCCGAGGAACCCCCACCCAAGGAGCGCCGCGCACAGCACGCCGCCGCCGGCAACGAGCAGCCAGAGCCGCGCGGAGACGATCGGCGCCACCTGGTTGATGCGGTCGGCCGCGGCGACGGAGTCGACCGCGCGGTCGCGGAACATGTGGTCCTCGCCATCCATGGCTTCGGCCGCGGCATCGTAACGCACCGTGGGCCAGGGCCCCGCGGCGGCCTCAGTCGCGCGCGGTCCAGCCGTAGGTGGCGTAGGCGTGGGTGAACGTGCCGTCGGGCCGGAGCTCGATGCGGCCGTAGCCGGGATTGACCCCCTCGACCGCGCCCTTCCACCACGCGCCGCTCACCGCACCGTCGCAGACGTACGACACGCCGTCCACGTCGCAGCGGTCGAGGAGGTGCGTGTGCCCGCTCAGGCAGAGCTTCACGTTCCCCGCGGCCTTGAAGAGGTCGTGCAGCACCGTGGCGTCGGTATGCATCTCGGCGTGGGTGATCACGGTGTCGGTGCCGTTCTCTGCGCGCGGACGCGGGGCGCCGTAGGTCAGCGCGGTGATCGACATGATGGGGATGTGGGACACCACGCAGACGTGGGTCGACTTCGGCGTCGCGGCCAGGAGCTTCGAAAGCCAGTCGAACTGCTCGTCGTCGAGGTAGGCCGTGTAGCCGTCGCCCTTCGGCTGCACGCTGTCAAGGCACACGAAGCGCCATGCACCGCGGTCGAAGCTGTGGAAGGTGCGCGGCACCCCGAAGAGGTCGCATGCGAACTTCTTCCCCCAGTCGGCCTCGGTGCCGCTGGTGCCGCTGCGTGCGCGCTGCCAGCCGAAGATGTCGTGGTTTCCCGTCACGTGCTGCAACGGCACCGAGCACTCGCGCGCCAGCGTCTGCCGGAACAGCGTGCGCAGCTCGTCCGCGCGCCCGCGCTTGGCCTCGAACACGTCCATCACCGAGTCGCCGCCGGTGATGAGGAGGTCCGGCTTCCATGACTGCGCGTGCGCCAGGGCCGCGGCCATGCCGGCTTCCGCGCCACGCTCGGGCTGGACGTGGATGTCCGTCAGGTGCGCGAGCCTGATGGTCGCGCGTGCGGAATCGCCTCCGGCGGCCGGGCCCGCGGCGGCGGCAGGCGACTGGGCTCCCGACGCACGTCCGAGCGCAAGCGCGCCGGCGCCGCACGCGGCGGAGGACAGGAAGGAGCGGCGGTCCACGTTGGCGCGGGCAGATCGTTCGTCGTGCATGGAGACACGTTCTACCGCCAAACGCAGGGGGCATCCGTACACTCGGCCCCCATCGTGGAACACCTGCGGACCATCGGCACGCCCGTCCTGAACACGCTCTTCACCGCGCGTGCAGGCGAAGTGCGGCTCGGCCAGCGCGTGCGGCCGGTCGGCCCGGACGGGGCGGTGCCCGACGGAGCACGTGTGGCGATCCTCGGCGTCCCCGAGGACTTCGGCGTGCGTGCGAACCTCGGCCGCCCGGGCACACGCCGCGCATGGCGCACGTTCCTGCCGCGGTTCCTCGCCATGCAGTCGAACCGCTTCCTCGACGGCGCCGAGGTGGCCATCGCCGGCACCGTCGAGGTGCGCGACCTGCGCAAGGCCATGCGCGGACTCGACGCGACGATCGGCGGTCCGCGCGCCCGCGCCGAGGCGCTCGAACGGCTGAGGCAGGCGACCGCCGAACTGGATGCGCGCGTCACCGCGGTGGTCGAGCACCTGCGCCGTGCCGGCTGCGTGCCGATCGTCGTGGGTGGCGGACACAACAACGCCTACGGCATCCTGGCCGGCTGCGCGCGCGCCGCAGGCCGGGCGATTGGCTGCGTGAACGTCGACCTGCACGCCGACCTGCGCCCGCGCGAGGGCCGGCACAGCGGCAACGCCTTCTCGTACGCGCGCCATGACGGGCATCTTGCGCGCTACGCCGTGCTCGGCATGTCCGAGGCCGCGGCGACCCAGGCCATCTGCGAGGCGATCGATTCGGATGCCGGCACGCTTGCCGTCACCTTCGAGTCAATGCTGCGCGGCGCGTGCACGCCTGCGTCCATGGCCGCCGCCGGTGCGGCGCACGTGGCCGGCATGCCATGCACGCTCGAGCTCGATGTCGATGCCGTGGCCCAGGCACCGGCGAGCGCCGCGGCGGCCAGCGGCTTCTCG
>JBJTJU010000205.1:0-5570 GCA_046096165.1 Phycisphaerales bacterium
GGCGCCTCGGTGCTCGGGGCCAGCATCACGAGCACCAATGATGGCATCGCGTTCTCGGGGCCCGTGACGCTTTCCGGTTCCGTCACCCTGACGGGCGGAGGCGGCGCGGGCGACGACATCGCCTTCGGCTCCTTGGTCAACGGAACGGCGGCCGGTGCCCAGTCGCTGACCGTGGTGGCCGGCGGCGGCGACGTCACGTTCGTCGGCGCGGTGGGCGGCTCGACCCGCCTTGGGGCGCTGTCGATCACGTCGGCCGATGACGTGACCTTCGGTGCCGCGGTTTCGGCGAACAGCCTGTTGCAGGCGGCGGGCGAGGGGACGACCACCCTGAACGGCGCGGTCACCACCTCCGGTGCGGGTGGCGTGTCGATCCTCAATGACGCGATCGTGGTCAATGCCTCGATCACGACGACGACCGGCAACGGCACGGTGACGCTGAACGCCGACAACGGTGCACTGACGATCGCGGCGGCCGGCGACATCTCTTCCGGCGGCACGGTCGAGCTCACCGCCTCGGGCGGCATTGCGACCGCCGGCGACGTGACGACCACCGGAGACGCGGTGAACTTCAACTCCGCCACGACCCTGACGGGCACGGTCGCCGTCAACACCACGAGCGGCGCTGCTTCCGGCGCCGGCATCGACTTCGATTCCACGGTCGACGGCGCCTTCGGGCTCTCCCTGACCGCGGGACTCGACGGCGACATCACGTTCGATGCCGCGCTCGGTGGTTCGACCCCGCTTGGAGCAGTCTCGATCGCCTCGGCCGACGACGTGACCTTCGGTTCGACGGTCTCGGCGCTCAGCCTCGCCCAGGCGACCGGGTCCGGCACCACCACGCTGAACGGGGCCGTGGTGACCACGGGCGCCGCGGGTGTTGACATCCGCAACGACGCCATTGCGCTCAACGCGCCGATCACCACGACCGGCGCGGGCCCGGTGTCGCTAGAGGCCGAGGCGGGGACGCTCGCCATCGCGGGCGCCGGAGACATCGTGTCCGACGGCGCGGTGAGCCTGTCGGCGACCGGAGGCATCCAGACCGCCGGGGATGTCGCCACCAGCGGCGACACCGTCACGTTCGGCTCGCCCGTCACGCTCCCGGGCGGCTTGTCCGTCTCGACGGGTCCAGGCCCTGGCAACGTCACGTTCGGCTCCACGGTGGGAGGCCGGCACGCGCTGGCGATCGCTGCGGGGACCGGCGCGGTCGACCTGCAGGGTGTCGCAGGCGTCGGGATCGGGTCCGGGTCCACGCTGTCGTCGCTCACCATCTCCGGCGCGTCGGTGGTTGACCTGAACGCCGTGTTCGTCGAGGGCGCCGCCACTGTGACGGCCAGCACCCGCATCGACCTCAACGGTGGCACCTACCACAGCGCCACGGGCGCCATGTCGTTCCTCGGCCCGGTGGCACTGACGTCGGCGACCGCCGTGACCTCCGGCCTGGGTGCGGGCGATGACATCACCTTCTCGGGCACGCTGAACGGCGGGTTCGCCCTCTCGCTTGCCGCGGGCCTCGGTGACATCTCGCTGGGCGGCGCCGTCGGAGGTTCCACGCCGCTCGGTGCCGTCTCCATCGCCTCGGCGGACGACGTGACGTTCGGCTCGTCGGTGGCGGCCACCAGCTTGGTGCAGGCGGCCGGCAGCGGTACCACGACCCTGAACGGGGCGGTGACCACCACCGGCGGCGCGGGCGTGTCGATCACGAACGATGCGGTGGTCGTCCATGCGCCGATCACCACCACGTCCGGCAACGGAACCGTGACCCTGCGTGCCCTGAACGGCATGCTCAGCATCGCCGCGGCCGGCGACATCGCCTCCGGCGGCACGGTCGACCTGACGGGCTCATCGGGCATCTCGACGGGTGGCGATGTGACGACCACCGGCGATGCGGTGAACTTCAACAACGCGGTCACGCTCACGGGCGCCGTGGCCATCAGCACGACGAGCGGATCGGCCGCGGGCAACGACGTCTCGTTCGATGGCACGGTGGACGGGCCATTCGCCCTCGTCGTGAACGCGGGCACCGGCGGCGACGTGACGTTCTCGGGCGAAGTCGGCGGCACGGCCCCGCTCGCCAGCCTGGCGGTGACCTCCGCGCCCTCGACCACGCATGTCTTCGCCGACGTCACCACCACCGGCGACCAGACGTGGTCGGGTGGCGTGATGCTGGAGAACGACGTCACCTTCCGCGCCACGCACACGCAGGGCGACATCCGCTTCGACGGCACGATCAACGCCGCGACCGGGGCGGAGTCGCTCGCCGTGGACGCGGGCGGCAACGTCGCCTTCGGCGGGTCCATCGGGGCCACGACGCCGCTCGCCTCCGTCGCCGTGGACGCCGGCACCGATCCGGGCGAGACGATCGAGTTCGGCGCGGGCGTGGGGGCGGTCCGTGCCGGCGCCGTCGAACTGAACACGGCTCGACCGGTCTCCGATGCACGGGTCGCCACGATCGTCGCCCGCGATGGCATCACGTTCATCACGGATGCCTTCGCGATGGGCCAAGGCCACAAGCTCACCGCGCTCGGCGACGTCACCATCGGCGCCGCGGGCGGCGCACGCGCAACCAGCGTCACGCTCGGCGACGTCACTGCGATCGGCGACCTCCGCGTCGATGCGGACGCCATCACCATGCTCGGACGCATGCCCGGCGACATCCTGACCAACACCGGCGAGCTGGTGACCGATCCGGCGGTTGACTACATCGTCCAGGGCCAGGTGTTCTTCAGCGTGGCGCCGGTGATGGGCGGGGCGTTCCCGGGCTTCCGAGCCGAGTTCGCAAGCGCCAGCGGCGCAGTCGACGGTTCGGGCACCCTGACCGGCTACCAGCAGTTCATCTACGCGCAGCCCATCACGCCGGCGCTCGTCACCGGTCCGGCACCCCCCAACGCCATCCTCGACCTCCGCGCGTCCGACACGCGGACCGTGCAGATCAACCCCGCCACCGTGATCCCGCCGGGCGGGGCCCGCGTCTACGGCCTGGGGAGCGCGGTGCCGGACGACGAGGAATCCAAGGACGGCACGTCCGGCGACTGGGACGATTCCGCGTCGGATGGGCCCGGCAGCGGCGCCCCTGCAGGCGGCACGGGAAGCGGCGATACTGCCACCCCATGACCTCCTGCCGCCCCATGACCTCCTGCCGCCCGGTGTACTGCGTCGTCCCGCTCGCCCTCGTCGCCCTCGTGTCCGCCGGCTGCGGGAAGGATGACGCCCCGAGCTCCGCGGCGGCACCCACCCCGGGTGCCTCGACCACCCCGGCGGTGATCCCGGCGCCCGCTGCGTCGACGCCTGCGCCCGCGCCGGGCGAACCCGCCGAGGCCGCCGCCACCGCCGCCGGCGCCCAGCCGATGCTCGTCAAGGTCGCCACCATCGAGGGCAAGGCCGCCAACGACGAGTTCACCCGCAACGTGCAGGTCGTCCAGGCCCAGCGCCAGGAGATCGTGCGGATGAACGAGGCCATGAACGCCGCGCCCGAGGGCGCCGGGCGCGACGCCATGAAGGCGAAGCTTGACGAGGCGGTCAAGAAGCTCGATGCCGACAACCAGCTGATGGCGAAGACCTACGGCTACTCGATCCTGCGCAACTACGTGCGTGTGCCCGAGAAGAGCGAGGTCTTCATCGTCCTGACGCCGGAGGAGGCCGAGAAGCAGCCGAAGCCCGCCGACGGATCGCAGCCGGCCACGACGGCGCGCGTGTGCGTGCTTGCCGACGCCCAGGCGAACCAGGCGTTCCAGTCGGCGGTGCAGTCCCTGCAGCAGCTGCGCCAGCAGGCCGCGTCGCTCAAGGTGCAGCTCGACGCCGCGACCGTCGAGAAGGACAAGGCCTACCTGCAGGGCCAGTTCGACCTGGCGCTCAAGCAGCTGAACGAGGCGAATGCCGCGGCGACCAAGGCCTACGCGTTCAACCTGAACCGCCAGTACGTGATGTCGATCGAGCGCTCGAGCCTCTACGTCGCCGCCACCGCCGAGGAGGCCGAGAAGGCATCGAAGGCGGCCGAGGGCAAGTAGCGCCCTCCGCGCGGCACCGGGCCGTCGCTCCCGTTCAGGGCTTGTTGCTGTCGCGCATCCAGCCCTTGCGCCAGAAGTACATCATGAGGCCGATGGTGGTGGCCCCCATCAGGCCGAGCGCCCAGCCGTACCCCCAGGTCCACTCGAGCTCCGGCATGTGGCGGAAATTCATGCCGTAGATGCCGGCGATGAAGGTCAGCGGCATGAAGAGCGTGGCGATGATGGTGAGCACCTTCGAGGTCTCGCCGAGCTTCATGTTCACGCTCGTCATGTAGATCTCGAGCAGGTCATTGGCCATCGACCGGTCGGTCTCCACCTGGTCCAGGGCGCGCAGCACGTGGTCGTGCAGGTCGCGCAGGTATGGGCGGGCATCGGGGCCGAAGGTGGCCTCCATGCCGAGCAGGGTCACCGTGGTATCGCGCACGGGAATCAGGAGCCGCCGCATCCGGATGAGCTCCGACCGCGCCCGCCGGATCTGCATCAGCTGCGCCTGCGTCGGCTGGCGGAACACCGCGTCCTCGAGGTCCTCGACCAGCGTGCAGATGCCGTCGATCGCGGGGAAGTACCCGTCGACCGTGGCATCGATGATGGCGTAGGCCAGGTACGCCGCGTCGCGCGTGCGGATGCGGGCATGCTCGCCGCGGATCCGTGCGCGCACGGCCGCCAGGCAGTCCTCGCCGGGCACTTCCTGGAACGTGATCACGTGCCGGCCCGAGAGCCAGATGGAGAGCTGCTCGGTCCAGAAGCCGCGCTCGTCCCGGTGGGGAAGCGGCATCACCACGAACGTCGCCGCGTCGAACGTCTCGACCTTCGCGCGCGGGCTGGTGTCGGTGGCGTCCTCGAGTGCCAGCGGGTGGATCCCGAAGCGCTCGCCGATCTCCTTCAGGAGGTCGGCGTTCCCGAGGCCGTCGACGTTCACCCAGACCACCGGCGCGTTCCCCGCGATGCCGTCGATCTGGTCCGCGCGCTCGGCAACCCCCTCGGCCACGCCATCTGGGCCGAACGCCAGGACCGTGACCTTCGTGGGCGCCGCACCCGGCTGCACCGCGAGCGTCCCGGGCGGCACGTGCAGGTTGGCCGGCTGGCGCATCCGGCGGCGCGCGAGCTTTGCCGACACCGCCCCTCGCCGGATGGCATCCGTCACCGCACCCGCCACCGGGAACCGCGCCTTGCTCACGGTCGGCCCTCCGCCGGGGCGCCACCGAGCGCCAGCACCAGGCACCATGCCATGAGCGCCGCATGCCCGCTCCAGGCGACCGTGCGCACCCAGTTGGTGGCGACGAGCCGTGCATGGGCGTCCTCGTCGAAGCCGCGGGCGAGCGTGCCGTGGAGCGGTACCTGCACGAAGGCCGTCGAGGCCCAGGCGATGCCCACGAGCGCCAACCCCGCCCACGCCGCCCACGCGGGCATCCCGCGCGGCCGGGCGGCAAGCAGGGCGATCGACGACACCAGCTCGACCAGCATCGCGGGACCGACGATCGGCGTGATGAGCCGCGCATGCGCCGACTCGTAGGCGGCGAAGCCCTCGCGCCCCACGCGTCCGAAGAGCGGGTAGTGCACCACCTG
>JBJTJU010000206.1:0-3029 GCA_046096165.1 Phycisphaerales bacterium
CTACAACAAGGCCGCGAGCCACTACCGGGCCACGAAGGCGCAGGCGGAGGCCGCGGAGCGGATGCTTGCGTCCGAAGGCGCGAAGGTGCTGGACGGCGCGGAAGCCCCGGCGAAGGAGCCCGTCGACCCCGAGGCCCTGAAAGCCGCGATCGAGGACGCGCAGAAGAGCCTGCAGGGGTTCAAGGACGCCGCGCTCAACGACCCGACCGACCGCGACGCGCGTGCGAACGCGCAGCAGAGCCTGCGGCTGCTGCGCGCGCTGGAGGAACTTCGCAAGCAGCAGGAACAGCAGAAGCAGGACCAGGATCAGGAACAGAAGCAGGACCAAGAGCAGCAGCAGCAGCAGCAAGACCAGCAACAGCCGAAGGACCAGAAGCAGCAGGAACAACAGCAACAGAAGGACCCGCAGTCCGGCGACCAAGGAGAAGCGCAGCCACCGAAGGACCCGGGCGACTCGAAGGACCAGCCGAAGCAAGAGCCATCCGACGGCGAGCAGGACGCCCCCAAGCAACCCGCCGACCAGCCCCCGCCGCCGAGGCCGAGCGGCGAACGGCCCGGCGAGATGACCAAGCAGGAGGCCGATCGCCTGCTGCAGGCCATCCGCGACCGCGAACGCGAGCGCCGCGCCGAGCAGGAGCGCGCGGCCGCGGTGCCGCGCAACCGCCGCCCTCCGGCGAAGGACTGGTGATGCAGCCGATGCGGACGATCGCCATCCTGGCTGCGTTCATGCTCGCGTGCATCGCCCGCGCCGGCGACGTGCGGTTCGTGCCGCCCGCCGCGGAGACGTGGGAGGGCATCCCGGTGCGCATCCTGGTGGAGGTGAGCAACGCGTCCGAAGTGCAGGCGCCGCTCGGGCCGAAGGTGGACGGGGCACAGGTGCGCGTCGTCGAGCGGGGGCGGCAGTCGCGCACCGAGGTGCGAAACGGCCGCGTGTCGAGTTCCACCACCGTCACATGGGCGGTCGAGGTGACGCCCGACGCGCCCGGCACGCTCTCCATCCCGCCGATCTCGGTCACGGCCGACGGCGTGGAGCGGTCGAGCCCCGCATTCACGGTCGCCGTGCGCCGAAGCGACGCCGGCGACCTGCTCTCGGCCGAGATCTACGGCAGCCCGCCCGAGGTGTACGTGGGCCAGCCGCTCGACCTGGTGCTTCGCATCGTCATCAAGCCCTACCGCGACCCGAATTACGGCCAGCTCAACGAGACGCAGATGTGGGGGCTGGTCGACGTCCAGGGCAGCGAGTGGGGGCCGTTCGAGCCCGAGGTCGCCGACCTCGTGCGCCGGAGCGCCCAGCCGCGCTCGCACCAGGAGTCGCGCGACGGCGCCACGTGGTTCGTGTACGAGCTGAAGAGCCGGACGTGGCCGCCCAAGGCGGGATCGGGCGTGCCCGACCTGAAGCCCGTGAAGGTGGCGATGACCTACCCCATCGCCCTGCGCGAGACGCAGTCGTTCTTCCTGGAGCGCCAGCTCACGATCTCGGACGCCCGCCCCCTGAGCGTGCGCGCCGAGGCCACCGGCATCCGCGTGCTGCCGGTTCCAGACGAAGGCCGCCCTGCCTCGTTCACCGGGGCGGTCGGCGAGTTCCGCCTCGACGTGCAGGCGAAGCCCGTCGACGTCGAGGTCGGGCAGCCCGTGACGCTCACGCTCACGCTGCAGGACGCGTCCGGCCGCGCGAACCTCGACTCCGTGCTGCCGCCCGCGCTCGCCACGAACGCCGAGCTCACGAAGGACTTCCGCGTGCCGACCGATGCCCTCTCGGGCGAGGTGTCCGGCAACGCCAAGCGCTTCACGGTCACCGTGCGCCCGACGCGTGCGGGCATCGAGGCCATCCCGCCGATCGAGTTCTCCTCGTTCGACCCCGCGACGAAGACCTTCCGCACCGTGCGCAGCACGCCGATTCCCGTGTCGGTCCGGCCCGCGAGCCGCATGGACCTCGCGAAGATCGTGGGTGGCAGCGCCGCCGGCACCGATGCGCCGCCCGCCGCCGGCGCCACCCAGCTCACCGCGATCGAGGATGGCCTCGTCGCCAACAAGCCGGTGTCCCCGGCGATGCTCGCGCGCGCGCCGGCCGGGATGGATGCCCTCTCGATCGCGGGACTCGCGCTGCCGCCGCTCGCGGCCGCCGGCGCCCTGGCCTGGCGCATCCGGCGCGAACGCCACGCACGCGACGGGGGCCTTGCCCGCCGGTCGCGCGCCGGTCGCCGCGCGCGCGAGCGCCTGCGCACCGCTGCGGACGCCGCCGGCATCGCCGCCGCCGTCACGGGCCTCGTGGAGGACGCGCTCGGCCGCCCCGAGGGGACGCTCACCCGCGGCGACATGGACGCGGCGCTTGCCGCAAGCGGCGCGTCCGCCGACCTCCGGCACCGCGTTGCCGAGGTGCTCGCGCGCTGCGAGCGTGCCCGCTACGCCGGCAGCGCGGGCGGCCCGGACGCGGGCCTGCGCACCGAAGGTGCCGCGCTCGTCGACGCACTCGATGCCGCCGGGCTCGCGCGTGCGCGGAGGCCGTCGTCATGAGGTGCGCCGCCGCACGCGAACGTGTCCTCGCCGCCACCCTCGCTGCATGCAGCGCGGCGTCCGCCATGGCGGCGGCATCGGCGCAGTCCCCGCCGCCCGCCTCGGTGACCCCGGCCGCCGCCACGGGCGATCCCCTCGCCGCCGCGCACGCGGCACAGGGTGCCTACGAACGCGGCATCGAGCTGTCGCGCACCGATCCCGCCGCGAGCCAGCGCGCCTTCGCCGAGAGCGCCGCCGGCTGGGAACGCCTGCGCGCCGAGGGCTTCGGCGGCGGGGCACTCGAGTTCAACCTCGGAAACGCCTACATGCAGACGGGCGACCTCGGTCGCGCCATCGCGCGCTACCTCGCCGCCGAGCGCGACCTGCCCGGCGATGCGGACCTTGCGGGCAACCTGGCGCAGGCGCGGGCACGCGTGGCGAGTTCCTTCGAGCGCTCCGGCAGCACGGTGCTCGTCGACAGCGTGGCGCGCGCATGGCACGTCGTGCCGGCGGATGCGCGCCAGGCGATCTTCTGG
>JBJTJU010000207.1:0-4438 GCA_046096165.1 Phycisphaerales bacterium
TCGGCATACGGCACACGCAGCACCCCGAACCCCGGGCGCGCGGCGAGCCATGCATCGACCGTCTTCAGCTGCTGCTCGTACACCGCCATCAGTCGCTCGGGCGGCAGCCCGCCGCCCGCCCGGCCGCTGCGCGCAAGCATCGTGGACTGGCTCTTCACCACCTCGCGCAGGTCGCGCTGCATGAACACCACGCGGTAGGGGCGGTCGTCGGGCAGCTCCATGAGGAGCAGGTGGATCACCTTCACCGCCTTGCCGGCGGCATCGTCGAGCCACGCCTTGTCGGTGCGCAGCTGCTTCACGCGCTCAAACTCGAAGTAGCCGCGCGGGTTGTCGTCGTCCTGCGTGCGCAGGCCGTCGGTGACCGCGGGGATGCCGCCCGCGTGCAGCATCTGCATCGCCAGGCTGGTGCCGGAGCGGGGCAGGCCGGAGACGACGAACACCGGTTCTGGCATCGGTGGCGGGAATGTACGTCGGGGGCCATACTGCGGGCATGCCTGCCGCCCTGATGCCCGTGATGATGGCGCTCGCACTCCAGGCGGAGCCGGTGCCGGGGCGCCCCTTCGCGCGGGTCGATGGACCGATCGCGGTGCGCGTGGCGACGCCGTGCGAGTTGGTGGCGCTCGGGGCGGATGGGCGCGAGCTTTGCCGCGCCGCCGCGGCCGCGGGCAAGCAGGACCTGGCGCAGCTGCTGCCGTCGCTGCGGGCCATCCCGCACGCGGTGCGCGTGCAGGCCGTGGTGGATGGCCGGCCCACGGGTGCGCCGCTCGTCGTCACGCCGCTCGAGGTGCGCCCCACCATCCGCACGATGCCCGACCTGCGGCCCGACGGGAAGACGCGGTTCACGCGCATCATCGGCTGGGGCGACCGGTTGCTCGACCCGTCCGACCCAAGGCACGTCGAGGCGTCGAAGTCGTGGGGCAGGGCCGACCCATCGCCGCGCTCGGGCTTCCGCGTCGACGTGGACATGGACGTGGTGTTCGAGACCACCGCCGGCCGCATCCGCTTCGCGATGCGGCCGGACATGGCGCCCGCCACTGCGCGCAACTTCGTGGAACTCGCGGCGCGCGGCTTCTACGACGGCACGATCGTGCACCGCGTGGTGCCCCGGGGCCGCGGCGGGAAGCCGTTCGTGATCCAGGGCGGTGACCCCACGGGGACGGGCGACGGCGGGCCCGGCTACGACCTGGCGCTCGAGCCCTCGGCGCTGCCGCACGACTTCGGCGTGGTGTCGATGGCGCGCAACGACTGGCCCGACAGCGCCGGAAGCCAGTGGTTCGTGGCGCTCACGCGCGAGGAGACGGCGCGGCTCGACGGCCAGTACTGCGCCTTCGGCGAGGCGGTCGAGGGTGCCGACGCCATCCTTGCGATCGAGCGGGGCGAGATCGCCGACGAGTCGACGGGACGGCCGCGTGCGCCGGTGACGGTGGTGCGTGCCAGTGCGCAGCCTGCCGCGCCGTGGGTGCCGGGCCGCGGGCGCACCGAGGCGCGCGTCCGCCGCCCGGCGCCGGCGGACCGCCCGTCCGCGGCGGGCGCGCGATGACCGGCGAGCCGAGGCCGCGTGCGGCGCTCTGGAACCGCGGCTTCGTCTCGCTCCTCTTCACGCAGTTCTTCGAGGCGGCAAGCGACAACGTGATCAAGGGCACGCTCTCCTTCGCGGTGGCCGTCGGGGCGCCGTGGGAGACGGTGTTCGGCGACGGCGGCAACGGGATCGTGGGATTCGTCTTCGTGGTGCCGTTCGTGCTCTTGAGCGCCTTCGGCGGCCGCATCGCCGACCGCTGCTCCAAGTCGCGCGTCACCGTGGTGCTGAAGGCGGTGTCGATCGGCGTGGCGGCCTTCACCGCGTTCGAGTTCGCCCGCGGGTCGGCGTGGGGCGCGCTGGCGGCGCTGGCGGCGTTCTCGACGGTGAGCGCGTTCTTCGGGCCGGTGAAGTACGGGATGATCGCCGAGCTCGTCGACCGCGACCGGATCGCGCGTGCCAACGGCATCGTCAACATGTCGACGAACGTCGCGGTGATCGTCGGCATGCTGGTGGCGGGCCTGGTGTCGCAGCGCTGGAAGGCGGGGTTCGTCGATGGCGTGCCGGCGGGATGGAGCGCATGGCTCCCCGGCATCGCGATGGCGGCCGCCACGGTGCTCGGGTTCGTGACGTGCCTGACGCTTCCGGCGCTTCGTCCGCAGCACCCGGGGCTGCCGGTCGACCTGAACCCGTTCTCGACGTACGTCTCGACGCTGCGCGCGATGGCGGGCGGGCCGCTCCTGGCCACGGCGCTCGCCTGGACGGTCTTCTACTTCGTGGCGGCGACGGTGCTCCTCATCCTGCCCGACTATTCGTCATACCTCTCGATCGACGACGGCCGGACGTCGCTCCTGATGGCGGCGCTCGCGGTCGCGATCGGTGCCGGTTGCGTGCTTGCCGCGTGGCTCGACACGCCGGCGCGCCGCGCGCGGTTCGTGCCCGCGGGCGCGCTGGGCATGGCCGTCGGGTTCGCGGCGCTCGGGCTGGCGCCGGCCTCGTTCGGGCTGACGGTGGCGCTCCTCTCGGCGACCGGCGTGGTGGCGGGCTTCTACATCATCCCGCTCCAGTCGATGCTGCAGTCCTTGTCGCCGGACGACTCGCGCGGCCGGGTGCTGGGCACCGCCAACGGCATGAGCTTCGTGATGGGCGGGGCCGGCAGCGTGCTCTTCCTGGTGCTGCGCCAGGCGGGCATGCCGAGCAACCGGATCTTCCTGGCCTTGGCCGCCGTGTGCCTGGTGGTGGGGCTCGCCGAGCGACGGCGGCTCGCGCGTCAGCCGTCCTTCGCCAGCTCGTCGCCGTAGGCCTGCATCAGCCGTTCGCGCGTGAGCACGCCGAGGTAGCGGGCGGATGAGGGATCGATCACCGCGATCGCGTCGGCACCGCGCGCCGAGAGGCGCTCGAAGGCGACGGCGAGGGAGTCCGATTCGGCAACCGTCGGCAGGTCCGTGCGCATCAGGTCGCCGGCAAGCGTCGCGGCCAGGCCGTCGCGCGCCAGGATGGCTGCCTGCAGCTCGCGGTTGGTGATCATGCCGCGGTAGCGGCCCTCGGCATCCACCACGCAGGCGTCCTGCGACCCGTACCGCTCGGCCATGCGCACGAGCGTCTCCCCCGGCGCGCCGTCGAGCACCACGGCGCCGGTGACGTGGCCGACCGAGCGCACGTCGAGCCGCCGCATGATGGCCAGGTCCGCCGCCGCGCCCTGGCGCACGCCGAGCTCGGCGAGCGCGGACGTGTAGATGCTCAAGGGGTGCATCGCGCGGCAGGCGAGGGTCGCCACCACCGTCGCCAGCAGCACCGGCAGGATCACGGTCTCCTGGCGGCACACCTCGTAGACGAGCATGGCGCCGGCAAGCGGCGCGTGCGTGGTGGCCGCCACCATGCAGCCCATGCCGGCGAGCACCATCTCGGGGGCCGGGACGCCCTCGATGCCCGCGGCGCGCATGCCCTCGGCCATCGCGCCGCCGATCATGGCGCCGGTCACCAGGCTGGGCGCGAACAGGCCGCCGGCGCCGCCGGAGCCGAGGGTGAGTCCCGTGCCGAAGGCCTTGCTCGCAAACCACACCAGCAGGACGCCTGCGCCGCCCATCGACGCCGCCGAGGTGCCGGCGTTCGCGATCAGGTCGCGCACGGTCCAGTAGCCGCTTCCGAAGAACGGGGGCAGCGGGTCCTCGCGGTGCGTCCACACCCATGCGGCCCCGCCGAGCCCAAGGAGCGCGGCGCCGATCACGGGCTTGAGGAGCCGGGGCGGGGGCATGCGCGCGAACGCGCGCTCCACCGTCTCCAGCGTGCGCATGACCGCCACCGCACCGACGGCGCACGCCACCGCAAGCGCCAGCACGTAGGGCGTCAGTCCGATGGTGATGTCCCGCAGCCGTCCGTCCGCCTCGCGTGCGGCGTCGCCGAAGAGCGAGTCGGCGGGGCCGAGCACCGACTGCACCGTGGCGAATGAGATCACCGATGCAACGACCACGGGCGCGAACGTGCGCGCGGAGAAGTCGCGCAGCAGCACCTCGACCACGAAGAAGATCCCGGTGAGCGGCGCCGCGAACACCGCCGACAGCCCCGCCGCCGCGCCGCAGCCGAGCAGCGTGGAGGTGGACGCGGGGCGGCGCGCCCCGAGGAGCCGCGCGGCGTTCGAGCCGATGGTGGCGCCGATCGTGACGATCGGTCCCTGGGGGCCGGCGCGGCCGCCGCTTGCGTGGGTGAAGGTGGAGGCGAGCCACTGGCGCACGCCGACGAGCGGCTCGATCCGCGACTGCGAGCGGTGCACCGCGTAGAGGCCCAGCGTCACCCCGTGCCCGCGGGCGCGCATGGGGAACAGCGCGTAGCCGGCCACCGTGAGGCAGGCGCCCACCACCGGCACGCAGGCGGCGAAGAGGGGGGCGGCATCGCGGCTGCCGTTCAGCACGCGCTCCAGGGCGC
>JBJTJU010000208.1:0-2584 GCA_046096165.1 Phycisphaerales bacterium
CCGAGAGTGGTCCGTCTGTGCGGCCTGCGCATGCCCCGCCGACCGCCCGTGCGGCCTGCGCTACCCTCCGCGGCGTCGCATGGGCCGCCATCTTGCCGTCTACACGGGCAGCTTCGACCCGATCACCCTCGGGCACCTCGACGTGCTGGCGCGCACGCGGGGCATGTTCGACGAGGTGATCCTGGCGATCGGCCACAACCCGAACAAGCCGGCGCTCTTCAGCTTCGAGGAACGGCTGGGGCTGGCGCGCGCGTGCGTCGAGGACCTGGTGCGCGCCTCGCCCGCGGGGGCGGCGGTGCGCGTCGAGACGTATTCGGGCCTCACGGTCGACTTCGCCCGCTCGGTGGGGGCGGCGGCGATCGTGCGCGGCATCCGGAACGTGACCGACCTGGCCGGCGAGTGCCAGCTGGCCATCACCAACCGCCAGGTGGCGGGCATCGAGACCGTCTTCATCGTGACGGGCGAGTCCTTCGCCTACACGAGTTCCAGCCTGATCAAGCAGATCGCGGCGTTCGGCGGGAGCCTGGACAAGCTGGAGCCGTTGGTGCCGCGGCGGGTGATCGACGCGCTGGCCGCCAAGCGGCGCGACCCGGGCAACCCGCTGGGCATGCTGGCGGCCGAGCACCACGGCGGCAGCGAGGGCTGACGATGGCCGACTTCCGCGTCATCTCGATCGGTGCGATGTCGCACCACCCGATGTGGGGCGAGCGGGGCGACGTGCGCCCGGGGCACGCGACCACCACGCTCGTCGAGTCCGGGGACGCGCGCATCCTGGTCGACCCGTCGCTTCCGCCGCAGGTGATCGTGCCGCGCCTGGCCGAGCGGCGCGGCATGAAGCCAGAGCAGGTCACGCACGTCTTCCTGACGAGTTTCCACCCGCTGCGACGGCGCGGGCTCGCGGCCTTCGAGGACGCGCAGTGGCTGGTCGGCGAGGCCGAGCGCGAGGCGATCGGCGCGCAGCTCGTCGAGAAGTTCCGCGAGGCCGAGGGTGCGGGCGACGCCGACCTCGCCGCGACGGTGCGCGCGGAGATCGCGCTGCTGCAACGCTGCAAGGCGGCGCCTGACCGGCTGGCGCCGGGCGTCGACCTCTTCCCGCTGCCGGGCGTGACGCCGGGTTCGTGCGGGCTGCTGCTGCCGCTTCCCGCGGCCACGGTGCTGGTGGCCGGCGACGCGGTGGCGACGCACGAGCACCTCTCGGCGGGGAAGGTCATCTCGCCGGTCTTCAACCTGGAGCAGGCGCAGGAGAGCTTCCGCGAGGCGATCGAGATCGCCGACGTCCTGGTCTGCGGGCGCGATAACGCGATCCTCAACCCGATGCGGCGCGCTCGTACACTTTTGCCCATGCCCGAGGCGCCTGCGCGCATCACCCTCCGAGAGCTCTCGCGCACCGCGCGCGAGGGCGGCCGGTTCTCGTGCCTCACCTGCTACGACGCCACCACGGCGCGCTGGCTGGAGGCCGCGGGGGTCGAGGTGCTCCTGGTCGGCGACACGGCGGCCGAGGTGATCCTCGGGTTCCCGTCGACGATCCATGCACCGCTCGACTTCCTGGTGGCGCTGACCGCGGCCGTGCGCCGCGGCGCGCCGTCGCGCGTGGTGATGGCGGACATGCCGTTCATGAGCTACCAGGCCGACGACGCGGAGGCCCTGCGCAACGCCGCGCGGTTCATGACCGAGGGCCAGGCCGACTGCGTCAAGATCGAGGCCGACCGCCTGCATGCGCCGCTCGTCGAGCGCATGGCGCGCGCCGGGATTCCCGTGGTGGCGCACGTGGGCAGCAAGCCGCAGCAGTCGAAGCTGAGGGGCGGGTACTCGAGTTCGGGCCGTACCGCCGAGAGCGCCATGCGCATCCTGAACGACGCCGCGGCGCTCGAGGCCGCCGGGGCCTCGATGATCCTGGTCGAGGCCTGCCCCGCCGAGGTGGCCGCGATGGTGGTCGAGCGCTCCACGGTGCCGGTGATCGGCTGCGGTGCGGGCCCCGCCTGCCACGGGCAGGTGGTGGTGCTGCATGACTTGGTGGGACTGAGCGCGTGGCAGCCGTCCTTCGCGCGGCCGGCGGCGGCGATCGGCGACGCGCTCGAGCAGGCCGCGCGCGCCTGGCGCGACCGCGTGCGCCGCGGCGACCTCGGGGAGCACCCCTACCGCATTCCCGCGGACGAGCTGGCGCGGCTGCAGCAGCTGGCCGGTTCGTCGGCATGACCGAGCGAGGCTCGACGTTCGCGCGTGCGCTGCCTGCGGCGCTCCTCGCGGTGGCGGCGGCATCGGCGCTGTGGACCGTGCCGGCCCTGATGCGCACCGCCGGCACCGTGCGCGCGGCGCGGTCGATGGATGCGGCCGCCGGGCGGCTCGACGGACCCGGCGTGCTCGAGGCGATGGGCGCCGCGATGCGCGACGTGGCCGAGGCCGTGGAACCCGCGGTGGTGCACGTGAGCGTGGCGGCGGCCGCGAAGGGCCGGCTCGGCGAGCGCGGCTTCACGCAGTCCGGGTCCGGATGGATCTGGGACGAGGCCGGCCACGTGGTGACCAACGCACACGTCGTGGACGGCGCGCGCGAGGTCGAGGTGCAGCTGCACGACGGGTCGCTGCA
>JBJTJU010000209.1:0-2849 GCA_046096165.1 Phycisphaerales bacterium
AGTGGATGTCGTCGATCACCAGCATGTCCGCGGTGCGGAAGCGGTGCCGGAACTCCTGCATGCGTCCGGCGCGGACGGCCTCATGGAACACGTCCATGAAGGTGCTGCAGGAGATGTAGTTGATGCGCAACGACGGGTCCCGCCGGAGCATGTCCTGGAAGATGGCCTGCAGCAGGTGGGTCTTCCAGAGCCCCACGCCGCCATGCACGATGTATGGGTTGTAGGCCCGGCCGGGCTTCTGCGCCACGGCCTGGGCGGCGGCGTGCGCCAGGCGGTTGTTCGGGCCGACCACGAAGGTCTCGAAGACGTAGTCGGGCGACAGCAGGATGCCGTCGTCGAAGAGCGCCTCGGTGCTGCCGCGCTGGACGTTCGACGCCGTGGGTGCGGCCACCTCCGCGGTGCGTTCACCGACGAACTGCACGCCGACCAGCCGGCCCGTGGCCTCGCAGGCCGCTTCGGTGAACGGCGGCACGCAGCAGCGGCGCAGGTACGAGAGGCGCACCGGCTCCTCCATGAGGAGCGTGAGGTTCGCGCCATCCATGGCCACCACGTCGATCTGGTCGAACCAGTGGCGGCAGAGGTCGGGGTGGTTGCGCCGGACGTGATCGATCACGCGATCGCGCAGACCGGGGACCTGCCCGCCCGCCCGCCGCTCCGTCGCGCGGTCATTGGTCGGGGTTCGGGTCTGCAGCGGCTTCATGGATCGGATAAGGCGACGGAAAGTGCCGCGTGGACGCGCGGACCGCTCCGCAGCACACGGACGCTGCGACGGACGGAGAGGACGGTTGGATGCGCGCGGAGAAGCTTGCCCACCACGCCGCGCGAACAACGGTCGGGAAATGTAGACCGTGCCCGGCGCAGCGTCAACCGCGCGTCGCCGAGATCGTCACGGTTCGGCGGGTTCCCCGGCCTCGGCGGCCTGTGCTGCGTCCGCAGCACTCGCCCGCTGGGCCGCGATCGCCTCGAGGCGCGCCTTGTTCGCCTTATGGTCCATCAGGAGGTGGATCGACTCGGCACGCGCCTTGCCTGCGACCTCCTCGAGCCTGGTCCGCGCGAAGGGCAGCAGCGTGCGCCGCGAGACGTGCACGATGACCACGTCGCGTGCCTCCCAGGCCTCGAGGAGCGGCCGCAGGTCCTCGACATGCAGGTGCTTGCCGATCTTCGCGCGGTCTCGGTGCTCGTCCTCGAAGAACGTGCACTCGGTGATCACCACCTGCGCGCGCCGGAACTCCTCGCGCAGCAGGAAGTCGCCGGGCTCCGTGTCGCCCGTGTAGGCGACGAGCGGGATCTCGACCGTTCGGGTGATTTCAATCCCCTGCGCCCGCAGTTCCCGGAGCCGGTCCTGGGGCAGGCCGTGGAACTCGTCCCGCAGCTTGCTCCGGCGCTCGATGGCCACGAACCCAAGCGCCGGCGTCGTGTGGCTCACCTCGATGGCGCGGACCACGACGTTCGGCCGCAGCTGGAACTCGGTGTCCGGCTCGATGGCGACGATCTCGTGGGGCGTGCGCTGCCGCTCGAGGTCCACCCATGCGGCCATCATCCGCCGCAGCGGCTCGGCCATCTTCGGGTGCACCAGGCACCGCGCCGTCCCCGGCATCTTCTGGAAGAACCGCTGGCTGAACCAGTACGGCAGGCCGCCCACGTGGTCCATGTGGGTGTGCGAGAGCGCAATGGTCGGCGTGGGCAGGATGGCGCGGGGGCACAGACCCACGTCGAAGCAGACGTCAAGCTCCGGCACGTGCACCACCGCCTGCTCCCCGGCGACGGAGATTCCCTGGATGCGGTACGGGGCCGAATAGACGAAGCCGAGGCGTGCCTCCGGCGGAGGCGGACGCGGAACCATGGGGCTGAATCTCCTCTCGCAGCGCTTTCGCGCGGCGGGGTGCGGTGCGAGGATTCGATGCTACCGAACGACCCGGGTCGGACGTTATCCAACCGTTGCCACCGGTCTGCGACAAGTCCGGCCAGGAGTTCCTTCGGTCGGACGGTCCCGGAACCGACCTTTCCCCGCAGCCATGCGCATGGCCAACGACGCAACACCCGTCCGCAGCGAGTTTGCCGACGATCCGGACATGGCCGGGATCATCGCGCTCTTCGTGTCGGAGCTTCCCAGCCGAATCGCGGCCATGCAGTCGGCGCTGTCGACGGGCGACTTCGCGCAGCTGCGCGTGCTCGCGCACCAGCTCAAGGGGGCGGCAGGCGGCTACGGGTTCCCGAAGCTCGGCGAGGCGGCCGCCATGGTCGACCGCGGCATCGGCGAGGGCTGCGACCACAACGTCATCCGGAGCCGGCTCGGCATGCTCGCGGCATTCGCCGCGCGCATCCGCGCATGACGAGGCGATGAACCGATGACCGCCCTGCCCACCTCGCTCCCCAAGGTCCTCGCGATCGACGACTCGGAGCTGATCCACCGGCTGCTGCGCGTGCGCCTGCAGTATGAGCAGATCGAGCTGCACGGCGCGGTCGATGCCCATGAGGGCCTGCGCATGGCGAAGGGGCTGGTGCCCGACGTGATCCTCCTCGACATCGAGATGGACGGCATGGACGGATTCGAGGTCCTGCAGGCGCTGAAGGCCGACCTCGACCTGCAGGACATCCCGGTGATCTTCATCTCCGCCACCGCGAGCATGGAGGACCGCGTGCGCGCCCTGGACCTCGGCGCGGTCGACTTCGTGGCCAAGCCCTTCGAGGTGGTGGAACTCAAGGCGCGCGTGCGCAGCGCGCTGCGCGTCCAGCACCTGGTGAAGATGCTCGCCCAGAAGGCGCAGGTCGACGGGCTCACCGGCCTGTGGAACCGCACCTACTTCGACCGCCGGCTCGGTCAGGAGTTCGCCGAGGAGCGCCGCCAC
>JBJTJU010000210.1:0-4479 GCA_046096165.1 Phycisphaerales bacterium
GCCTTGCCGGTGGCCTTGTCGGTGGCCTTGACGCTCAGGATGCCGTTCTGGTCGAGCGAGAACTCGACCTCGACCTGCGGCACGCCGCGCGGGGCCGGCGCGATGCCCTGGAGGTCGAACTTGCCGAGGACGCGGTTGTCCGCGGCCATCTGGCGCTCGCCCTGCAGGACCACGATGGTCACCGCGTTCTGGTTGTCCTGCGCGGTCGAGAAGATCTCCTTCTTCGACGTCGGGATGGTGGTGTTGCGCGGGATCAGCGTGGTCATCACGCCGCCGAGCGTCTCGACGCCCAGCGAGAGCGGGGTGACGTCGAGCAGCACGACGTTCTTCACGTCGCCCATCAGGACGCCGCCCTGGATGGCCGCGCCGATGGCAACGACCTCGTCGGGGTTGATGCTCTTGTCGAGGTTGTCGGTGCGGAAGATCTTCTTCGCGAGGTCCTGCACCTTGGGGATGCGGATCGAGCCGCCCACCAGGACCACCTCGCCGATGTCCGACGGCTTGAGCTTGGCGTCCGCGAGGGCCTTCTCGCACGGGGCGGCGAGGCGCTCGAAGAGGTCCTTGCACTTGTCCTCGACCTTGGCGCGGCTGATCGTCACCTGCAGGTGCTTCGGGCCGTTCTGGTCGGCGGTGATGAAGGGCAGGTTGACCGTGGTCTCCATCTGCGTGGAGAGCTCGATCTTCGCCTTCTCGGCGGCCTCCTTCAGGCGCTGCAGGGCCATCGCGTCCTTGCGGACGTCGATGCCCTCCTTCTTGCGGAAGTCCTCGGCCAGGAAGTCGATGAGCTTCTGGTCGAAGTCGTCGCCGCCGAGGTGCGTGTCGCCGTTGGTGGCGAGCACCTCGAACACGCCCTCGCCGATGTCGAGGATCGACACGTCGAAGGTGCCGCCGCCGAGGTCGAAGACGGCGATCTTGGCGTTGGTCTTCTTCTCGAGGCCGTAGGCCAGGGCGGCCGCGGTGGGCTCATTGATGATGCGCTCCACCTTGAGGCCGGCGATCTCGCCGGCGTCCTTGGTGGCCTGGCGCTGCGCGTCGTTGAAGTAGGCCGGCACGGTGATGACCGCGCGCTCGACCTTCTCACCGAGGTACTCCTCGGCCTGGCGCTTGAGGTCGGCCAGGATCATGGCCGAGATCTCCGGCGGCGTGTAGTCCTTGCCGCGGATGCCGACCTTGACCAGCTCCTCGGGGGCGCCCTTCACCTCGTAGGGCACCAGCTTCTCCTCGTGGCCGACCTCGCTGTGGCGGCGGCCCATGAAGCGCTTGATGCTGAAGACGGTGTTCTTCGGGTTGGTGATCTGCTGGTGCTTGGCGGGCTGGCCGACGAGGCGCTCGCCCTTCTCGGTGAATCCGACCACCGAGGGGGTGGTGCGGCCGCCGAGGGAGTTGATGATGACCTTGGGCTGGGCACCTTCCATGACGGCCACCACGCTGTTGGTGGTGCCGAGGTCGATGCCGATGATCGGGGACTTGTTGCTCATGCCCCATGGGATGCAACCTGCGTGCCAGCGTCCGGGGCGTCCGCGGCCCGCCCCGCCTGCCGACCCGGGGGCCATGCGGCGCGCACGGCGACCGCCGCCTGCCGTTCTGGCAGCGGGAGTCTGGGGCCGCCGTCGATATCCTCGCGCGCCCGCGATGCCGAAGAACGACGTGAATGCCCGGATGCCCGACCTGCGCCGGGCGATCGACGCGGTGGCGGCCGCCATGCCGCTCGTTCGGATGATGGGTGCGACGCTCCGCGACGTACCGCCGGTCGAGAAGGGGGACGGCTCCCCGGTCACGGCGGCCGACTTCGCCGCGCAGGCCGTGGTGGTCGACGTGCTGCGGCGCACCTCGCCGGACGGCCGCGTGCCGCTCGTCGGGGAGGAGTCGGCCGCGGGGCTGGTGTCCGCCCGCCGGCCCGACGTCGAGCGCCTGGTGGTGGATGCCGTCCGCGCGACGCTCGGCTGGCGCGACCGCGCCGCGGCGATCGCGGCGGTCGACGGCGACGCGCCGCGCGCGGGCGAGCCGTTCTGGACGGTCGACCCGATCGACGGGACGAAGGGCTTCGTGCTCGGCGAGCAGTGCTCGGTATGCCTGGCGCTGATCGAGGGAGCGCATGCGGCGGTCGGCGCGATCGGCTGCCCGCGCATGGGCCCGGCCGGCGACCTCGGCGTGCACCTTGGCGGCCCGGGCACGCTCTATGCGGCCGCTGCGGGCGTCGGCGCGTTCGAACTCGACGGCGCGCGTCGCGTGCTGCGCCGGCTGGTGCAGGCCGAGTGGCGCGCCACCGGCCTGCGCTGGGCGCGCTCGCACAACCGAAGCGGCGTCCCGACGCCCTCGCGCCTGGAGCGGCGCCTGGCCGCGCTCGCGCCGATCGACGAGACGCGCCTGGACAGCCAGTGCAAGTACGCCTTCGCCGCGCGCGGCGACGCCGACCTGGTGCTGCGCATGCCGCGTGCCGTGGGCGTCCATGAGAGCATCTGGGACCATG
The DNA here is from genome assembly GCA_046096165.1 of Phycisphaerales bacterium. Classification (GTDB taxonomy): domain Bacteria; phylum Planctomycetota; class Phycisphaerae; order Phycisphaerales; family SM1A02; genus UBA966. The sequence continues at coordinate 2,471 of JBJTJU010000210.1, forward strand.
CGCCCGGCGCGGTGATCGCCGCCGAGGCGGGGCTCACGGTGCTCGACGCCGAGGGCGCGCCGCTCGACTTCTCGACCGGCGCGCAGATGCGCGCCAACCGCGGCATCGTCTGCGCCGCCCCGGGCCTCGCGCCCGCCGTGATCGATGCCATCCGCGCCGTGCGGCGCGAGGAGGATTCGCCGTGATGCACGCTCGCTGGCCGGGCCCCCTGGGGCAGGCCGTCACCGGGATCGCCTGGCCCGTGTTCGGACTCTCGCTGTCGGGGATCGCGGCGTGGCTCGCGGTGATGGTGGTGCGCGACCGCTTCACGCTCACCCAGCTCCTCTTCTGGGTGCCGGCGGCGTCGGTGCTCGCCGCCTGCGGCGTGGCCGCGCTCGCGGCATGGGCGCTGCCCCTCCGGCCGCGCACCCGGCGGGTGGTTGCGGGCATCCTTGGGCTCGCGACGCTCGTCTCCGGCTACCGCTTCCTGCGCTACGACTTCGGCTGGGCGCTCGGCGAGTTCGACGACGTGGCGGGTGCGCTCACGGTGATGCACTGGAACACGCGCTCGGCGAACCACTGGAGCCACGGCAACGACGGTGTCGACCGCTTCTGCGGCGCGCTGGCGCGCACGGTGCCCGCGGCCGACGTCGCGGTGATCTCCGGCCCCGGCGACTTGGCGCTTGCCTCCAACCGTGCCAAGTGGCTGCCGTCCTCGCACCAGATGCGCGGCGTCGGGCCCTTCGCGCTGGTGTCGCGCCTGCCGATCGTCTCGGCCGAGGTGCTCGCCCTGGAGAAGCCGCCGGGGATGGACGAGATCTCGGTCGCGTGGGTCGAGGTCGATGCGGGGAAGGGCGCCCCGGTGCGCATCCTGGTGCTCGACCTGCCGTCGAACCCGCGCCTGCCGCGCATCCGCGTGGCCAACGCGCTCGAGGCGATCCTCGAACGGGTGCTCGCCGGCCGCGTGCCCGACATGGTGGTCGGGGACACCAACTGCACGCCGGGCAGCGTGGTGCTCGGGCGCGCGACGCTCGGGCTCGGTGCCGCACCGCCCTGGCACGCGTACGGATGGCTGTGCACCTTCGAGCGGCGGCTGCCGCTCCTCAAGATCGACGCGATGGTCGCCGGCAACGGGCTTGCCTGGAGGGCCTACGAGACGATGAACCTGGGAATCGGAGAGCACCGCGCGCAGCGCGGGCGCTTCGAGCTCGTCCGCTGACCCGCGCGGCGGCGGTCAGTCGGCGCTGGGTCCGCTGAGGCGGTCCCAGATCTCCTTGTAGAGCGACGTGGTCGACGCACCGGAGATGTCGGGGTTCTCCGGCAGCCCGCGCTCGAGCTCGTTGCGCTCGTCGGCCCACCAATCCACCGACAGGTCGCCGAACATCCGGTTGAGGCCGTTGCCGTGGTTGAAGTCGGCGCGGGACCGGAGGCCGTCGGTGAGGAGGACGATGTCGCGCCCCTCGTTCAGCGTGATGCGGCGATACCGCGGATCGCTGGACTCGTACTGGTACGTGAGGTGGCCGGCGTAGTGGTAGTTGGTGTAGATCTGGATCTTCGGCTCGCTGCCGTAGGCATCGGCGTAGCGCTCGTAGGAGTGCTCGCCGCGGTGGCTGCCGCAGTGCAGGCAGCGGCACTGCCCGGGCCCGATGAATCCGTCGCGCACGAGGAGGCCCAGGCCGTCCCACCCGCGCTCGGGATCCTCGGCACCGGTCACCATGCGTGCCGCCATCAGCTCCTGCGGGCGCAGGCTCGCGGGCTCGACGTTGCGGCTGTGCGGCACTTCCTGGTCGTGGGTCATTCCCCAGGCGTTGATCGCCACGCCGATCTGGTGCATGTTGGATGAGCATGCGAGCCGGTTGGCCTGCTCACGGGTGGCGCGAAGCGACGGAAGCAGGATCCCGCACAGGACCGAGATCACCCCGAGGCAGACGATCAGCTCGACGACGGTGAAGCCGCGATGCGGTGCATCGGCGTGCCACGACGGGGATGGCGCAACCGGGGGTCGGCCCATGGGTCGGGTCTTCGCGAAC
>JBJTJU010000211.1:0-3825 GCA_046096165.1 Phycisphaerales bacterium
CGTGCGCATGCCGACCAGCTGGTGCAGGGCAGTGCCGAGCCGCTCGGGCCCGGGCTCGAATCATGGGCAACCCAGGTGCGCGCGGCACTGACCGCGAACCCCGTGGCGGCCGACGCGCTGTCGGACATCGTTGGACGGATCGACACGGCGCTCGGTACCTACCAGCTGCGCGCGACCGACGCGACGGACGTGTTCGCCGACTATGCGTCGAGCGCCGCGGTCGCAGCGGCGTCGGCCGCAGCCGCCGCGGGGGAGTCCTCCGCGCCGATCGCCGGCGTCGCGACGCCGGTGGCCGTGCTGCGCGACCTGCAGCAGGTCTCCGATGACGCGGAGCGCTCCACGGAACGGATCGCCACCCTGGTGACGGGCAGCGCGACCCGCGTGGTCGACGGCGCGCCGATCGGCCAGAAGTTCTCCGAGGCCGGGGCAAGCCTGGATGCACTCGATGGCCAGGACGGATCCACGCTCGGCACCCGCACCGAGGCGGACGCCGTGCTCTCCCAGCTCAATGCGCTGCACGAGGCGCTGGTCGGCGTGCTCGGTGCCCAAGGCGTCGACGTGTCGCAGCTCGTCAAGGACGTCACCGTCGGCGGCATCGAGGATCGCCTCGGGTCCCTGCGTGACGGGGCGGACGTTGGCGACCAGGCCGGCGAGCCGGGGCTGGTCACCCTCGCGGGGCGGGTGGCCACGCAGGTGCAGGACGGACGGTCGTCGATCGAGGCGGCATCGGCTGGAGCGGTGTCGTCGGCGGATCAAGCGCGTGATGCGGCGGAGCAATCGGCGGAGGCTGCCGAGCGGCTCGCCGCGATCGCCGCGGAACTCGAGGCCCAGTACGGAACAGCGCGGATCGATGGCAGTCAGGTGGCGTCGAACGCCGCGGCCGCGCGGACATCGGCGGACGGCGCCTCGTCGCAGCACGCCGCCGCCACGGCTGCGCACGCGGCCATGGTCGCGCAGTTCGATTCGATCCAGGCCGAGGTTGCCGCCGACCCGTCGGTCGGCACGTGGGCGGAGTGGGTGGCGTCGGTCGGAGCCCGTGCCGATGGCCTGCTCGTCGCGGCGCGGTCGGCGCTCACCGGCTCCGGCGGAGGACCCACCGCCGATGCGTCGGCGATCGCCTCCCAGCTCGCCCAGTACTCCGAGACCAATGCGCGCGGGACCCAGGTGTTCGCAGGCCTGGCCGGCGGCGCCTCGGACGCGGTGCGCGCGCGGCTGCAGGCCGTCAACGGAAACCAGGAGTGGACGTCCGGCGACCTGGCCCGGTACGGCGCCCTCTCGACCAGCGCGGCATCGATCGCCGCCGCATCCGACGCCCTGCTCGGCGCCGAGGGAGCCGCGGACCGTGCGGACACGGCGGCGGCCCAGGCCGAGTCCCTGCGCGGGGTCGCCGAGGCGCGCGAGCTCGACGCGCAGCGTGGCCTGCTTCGCACGCAGGTGCAGCAGACCTACGCCAACCGGGACGCGACCGTCACGTCGTCGGTCCTGTCGCGCGCAGCCGCGGACCTCTCCGCCGTGCGCCGTGACCAGGCGGGGACCGAGGTCGGGATCGCCAACTCGTACCAGAACGGCTCTCCGGCGGTGGTCGCGCTCCGGACGGCGTGGAGCGACGGTGCGACAGGCGCGGCCGCCCACGAAGCGTTCAAGGCCGAGGTCACGGGCCACGAAGCGGCGCTCGTCCTGGCGGACGTGGACGTGAACGGTGCTCGTGCGTCCGGCGCTCCGCTCGATGTCGATGCCGTCGTCGACGGCAGCCTTCGCGCGCAGGTCGACTTCTACGACACCGTCGTCCAGACCCTCGCGGGCCGGGTGGACGGGGGCCGCGCCGACGACGCGTCGCTTGCCGCCGCTGCCTCGGGCAGTTCTGCCGCTGCGCGGGCGTTGGCCGTCTCCGCGGCGCGCCACCTCGCCGTGCAGGCGAACGCCGCGCAGGCGATGGCGACGCAGGCACGGACCAACGCGGACCGATTCTTCGGACGTGCGATGGTCGACTACGTCGCCCGCGCACAGTCTGCGTACGACCGGGCGATCACGTCCGCATCCCTCGCGGATGCCGCCGCGACCCGCGCGGAAGGCCATGCCGATGCTGCGCGCGACCTCGTGCCCGGCGCAGGCGAACTCGTGAGCGGCTCGCGTCCCGTGCAGTGATTGACCCCGGCGCCGCCGGCGCACGGTCGCGCTGCCCCTACACTCGCGTCCCGTGCACGTCCGCGTCCCGAAGCGCATCGTCCTCCTCGTCGGCCTGGCGGCGACGGCGTCGGTGCTGGCGATCGCGGCGCTGGGCTGGTTCGACCGCGCCGAGTGGTGGTCGCAGGACATCCGCTTCAAGCTGGGGCGCGGGAACACCGAGCCGCTCGACGAGCGCGTGCGGCTGGTGGCGATCGATGACCGCGCGCTCGACACGGTGGGGCGCTGGCCATGGTCGCGCGAGGTGTTCGCGCGCGCGCTGGACGAGATCCACCTCGCGGGCGCGAAGGCCGTCGCGGTCGACGTGACCTTCGGTGACGTGCAGTCGGCCGGTGCGGACGCCGCGCTGGCGGAGGCCTACGGCCGCACACCCACCGTGGTGGCGGTCGACATGGACGAGGGGCAGATCGACCCGGCCGTCTGGGGAACCCCGGACGGTCGCGCGGCGCTCGCGGCCGTGGTGGCCGCCGCCGGCGAGGACGTCACGCAGCCCGCCGAGGCGATCGCCGACCGGGCGAAACTCGACCCCGCGCGGCGCGCGCGGCTCCTGGAGCGCGCGTCGCTCTTCAAGACCTACGTGGCGTGGCAGCGGCTCCTGGCGCTGCGGGCCGCGGGCACGCCGCCCGGGGACGAGGCGGCGTTCATCCGCCTGATGACCGGCAACGACGCGTCGCTCGGACGCTTCCCGGAGCGCGACCTGCTGGCCGAGACCTACGCACGTGACCGCGCCTTCGGCGCCCTGGCGCGCTTCATGGGGCCCGAGCGCGGCGACGGCTCGGCGCTCGACGCGCCGCCGATCGCCCCGGTCGCGGCGCGCGCCGCGGGAGCGGGCTTCGTCAACTCGGAGGCCGACGCGGACGGCCAGTACCGCCGGGTGAAGCCGTTCTGGCCCACCCCCTACGGGTCGCTGCCGCAGTTCGGCCTCGCGGCCGGGTTGCTCCACGCGGGCATCCCGGTGGCCGACGTGCGCGTGGAGCGCGGCGCGCTGGTGCTGCCGAGCGGCAACCGCATCGCACTGGAGGCCGGCGAGATCTACGTCGACTGGCCGACCGACATCTTCGAGACCTCGGTGCGGTCCGGGACGGTCGGCGGATCCGACGGCTCCGGCGGGCTGGTGGCGATCGGCGCGCTGGTCGACCTGGCCGAGCAGCGGCAGGTGCTGGCCGAGCAGGAGGCCCGCTACCGCGCGCTGGGCGCGGACATCGCGCGCGAGCAGACCGACCTCGCCGCCGATGACCTGCAGTCGGTGCCGGTGTCGGACGCGGTGCGTGCCAAGATCAAGGAGCAGGGCGAGTTCATCGCGGGCGACCTGACGCTCAAGGGCACTGACGACGTCGCCGAACTGCCCGAGGACCAGCGCCGGCTGGTGGGCGCCTACCGCGAATGGTGGCGGCTCGACCAGCAGGTGCCCGCCTCGCGCGCGGCGATCGCCGCGGCCGCCGCGCAGGTGCGCGGCCAGCTCGAGGGCAGGCTCGTCTTCGTCGGCTTCGTGGCCACCGGCGTGATGGCCGACATGATCAACACGGTCTACGGGCCGCGCACGCCGGGCGTGTTCTTCCACGCCGCGGTCGCCGACATGGCGATCACCGCCGCGCACGTCACCCTCTGGCCGTGGTGGAGCGGGCTGGCGCTCGGGCTTGC
>JBJTJU010000212.1:0-6687 GCA_046096165.1 Phycisphaerales bacterium
ACGTCGGCCGACGAGTGCATGTTGAACCACCAGAAGGAGTTCGCCACGGTGGGTGCGGGCCGGCCGGCTTCCCGCGCCCGCGCGCGCAGGGTGTCCCACACCATCGGCCCCCGCACCAGCGCATTCGACTGCTTCCAGAAGTGCACCTCGTTGAGCGTGCGGTCGAACCATCCGTTTCCCACGATGCCGTGGTGCTCGGGGCGCCGCCCCGTGAGCATCGACGACTGCACCGTGCAGGTGACGGCCGGGAAGTCGGGTTCGAGCGTGCGGATTCCGCCGGAGCGCTGCGCGAATGCCTGGAGCGCCGGGGACTTCCGGCGCGCGAACACCGAGGGCGAAAGCCCCACCACGTTCAGGACCGCGACGCGCACCCCGAGAGGATAGGTGCGAGGGCACGGTCGACCTGCGCTGCCCACCCGCGGTTCGCGGCGGGGCTCGCGGGGCTTGGGTGCAGCACCTGCATCACGGGCGGCACGTGCGCATCGAGCGTGGCAGACGCGGCCATCACCCGCCGCGCACGGTCGGCCGCGAACGCGCCAAACCCCACCACGTGTGCGGGCTCAACCGCGTCGATCACCGCCGCGAGCGCCCCGTCGCACGCGGACTCGAGCGCACGATGCACGGCCGCGGCGCGCCCGGTGCGCGGCAGCTTGTCGGGCGTGAGGTTCGCCCCTGACGCCGCCATGAACGCGAGCGGGCACCAGTTCCAGACGAACGCCGCGCGGAAGAACGCCTCCGGCGTGCCGAACCGCGCGCGTGCCCACCCCCACACGCGGGCACCGCTCACCTCGCTGCGGGCACACGCAAGCCCCTCCACCGGGCGCTTGGGGTGCGTGCGTTCGGGCGCACCGATCCGCGCGGTGCGGGCGTCGATCCCCAGGAAGTCCCGCACCGCGGCCACCTCGCCGAACGGCACGCCCGTCTGCGCCATGCCGAATGGCCCCGGATTCATGCCCACGAGGAGGATGGCCGGCCGCGGCCGAGCCATGCGCAGGTAGGCCCGGTGCGCATGCCACGCGTACTCGAGCGGGTGGTACGTGAACGCCACCGGCGGGCCGAATCGCAGCTCCGCGCAGCCGTCGCGCAAGTCTCGCGCGATCCGCTCGAGCCGGGCATGCAGCGCCACGCGCGCCGTCACACCTCGAGCCGCAGGCCCGCGTACACGCGGATGTCGTTCTGGATGTCGCCGGTCGGCACCTGGGACTGGTACTGCCAGCGCACGCCGCCCAGGAGCTTCAGGCCCGGGACGTCCGGCAGCTTCATGGTCCACTCCAGGCGCGCGAGCATCAGGAAGTTCGTGAAGTCGGCGAAGTCCGGGGTGATCCAGTAGCTGCCCGTGATCGCCTGGTTCTCGGTGATGTCCCAGTCCCACTCGGCGGACGCGTAGAGCTGTGCGTCACCCTGCTGGATGTTGCCGAACTCGTAGGAATAGCCCGCACCGATCTTGCCGATCAGGTTCGCCGTCGGCTTCTTGAAGAACTCGTAGCCCAGGCCGCCCCAGGCCGACAGACGCTGCTCGTAGTCCTCGAGCGGCGCCCACTGCGCCTGGCCCTTCACGAACCACAGGACGCGTGGGTTGGACTCGAAGCGCCGGTCGTAGGTGCTGGAAAGCAGCAGGTTGTTGTCCGTCGTGCCGCCATCGACGGTCTTGAAGAAGAACTCGACGCTGTTGGACCACTTCTCGACGTCCTTGATCTCGTAGACCGCGGCGCCTGCCACGCGGAAGTCAAGCTGCTTGTTCGCGGCCGAGACGTAGTTGACGTTGGCGTCCAGCACGAACTTCCAGGGCGACGGAGGAGGGGCAGGGGCCTTGGCGGCATCGCCGGCCGCGGCCTTGCCGTCTCCGACCGCGGCGTCGCCGGGATTGACGCTCCCGACGGGCTTCGGTGCGTCCATGTCGGCGTTTCCCGCAGGTCCCAGGTCCACCTTCGCGATCGCACCGTCCTCGGCGGGCGGGGGCGCGACCACCATCGCCTTCACGGACGCGCGCTTCAGCGTGATCGTCCCCAGCACCGGGTGGACGATCGTCACCTCCTCCGGCGTCTCGGACTTCAAGGTCGCCGTCAGCACCTCACCGGTCGCAAGCTGCAGGCGCACGAGGTCGCCGGCGACGGGCGCGGCCGCGGTGGGTGCGGCAGGAGCGGCGGCAGGCGCAGGATCCTGCGCGAGCGTGGACCCGGAAAGGGCCAGTGCAGCGACGATGGCGTGGGCGTGGTGTGTCATGCGAAGGCGCGGTACTTTACCTAAGGATGATTTTCCTTCGTCGCTTGGTTTCCCGCCGGGCATGGGCGCGCGCGTGGCGCACCGGGCTGGTCGCCGCGTCCCTCGCGGCGGTCGTCGCCTGCGCGCAGCACTCCACCATCCGCGCCACCGACCGCTCGCGTGTCCTGCGCGACCAGCGGATCACGCGCGCGCAGCTCGAGGAGCTCTCGAATGCCTTCGCCGACCGCTACTTCACGCTGATGCTCGCCGCCAGCGAGCGCGTCATGCGCAACAACCCGGACGTGCACCAGTGCCGCATCATGAACGGCCTGCGGCTCCTCGGGGTCTCCAGCATGTACGACATCGCGACCTCGCCCGACACCCTCGGGCAGCTGGTCGACCAGATGGTGGTGGTCACGCTGCAGAACTACTTCTGGGTGGATTCCGGCCGCTCGCAGGTGATCTGGGGCGAACGGGCGCAGCCGCTCGTCGAGAACCTGCGCAAGGCACGCGAGGACGTGTGGAGCATGGGCTCCAAGGTGTTTACCGACGAGCAGCTCGAGCAGATCGACCTGATGATCGCCTCGTGGTGGGCGCAGCGCGGCGGCACCGAGTTCGTCGCCTACGTCCGCTTCAGCGAGGTGGCCAGCTCCAAGGGCCAGGCCCTCATCGAGACCGTGCGCGACGGCGCCGGCCTGCTCGAACCCATCGAGCGCGCCACCGAGCAGGCGCAGGAGGCCCAGCTGGCGCTCGAGCGCTCGTTCTTCTGGGCCAAGCGCGTGCCGCTCTTCGCCAACTGGCAGGTCCAGGCACTCATGTACGACATGCTGGCGCTGCAGGACACGGCCCGCCTCATCCAGGCCGTCGAGACCATCTCGAAGACCGCCGCCACCATGCCCGACCGCGTCAACCTGGTGACCGAGCGCGTCGCGAGCGTCGAGGCCACGGCCACCGACCTGGCCGACCGCGTCTTCCGCGGGGCGATGGTGTTCCTCGTCACCGCGCTGGTTGGCGTCGGCATCCTGATCCACCTCCTGCGGAGGCCGGTGCGATGAAGCGTTCCATGCTCCTTGCCTGCCTGGTGGCCGTCCCGCTTGCCGCATGCGACCGCAAGCAGCCGCCGTCGGCGGCCGGCACCTCGCAGGACCTCGCACCGGACGGCACGCTCGTCAACCCCGAGGCCCGCATCGTGCGCGAGCCCGATCCGTCGACGGCGGTTCCCGTGCGTCCGGCCGCCGCCGCCATGTCGGCGGTCTCCGCCGCCGAGCAGGCCGTGCGCGATGCCGGCAAGGCGCTGTACACGCCCGAGACCGGGTACGGCGAGGACCTCACCGCGATCGTCAACGCATTCCCGGCATACGCACCCGAGGACGCCTTCGAGGGCGGCCCCATCCGGATCGTCGGGTCCGACTCGATGGGACCGATGCTCAGCACGGTCGGCAACCGCTTCGAGGGCATGTATCCGGCCGTGACGGTCGACATGCGGCAGGGCGGCAGCGCGCGCGGACTCGCGGCGCTCCTGAAGGGCGAGTGCGAGTTTGCCGCCACCTCCGACGACCCCACGCCCGAGCAGGTGAAGGCCATCGAGGCGGCGACGAAGAAGCGCGTGTTCATCGCCCCGATCGCGATCGACGGCGTGTGCATGTACGTCAACCGGGACAACCCGATCGGCTCCCTCACCAAGGCGCAGTGCAACGGCATCCTGTCGATCACGCACTCGATGGTGCCGCACCCGATCCTGCGCTGGAACGAGCTTGACCCGGCATCGCCGTTCGGCGCCGAGTTCCTGCCCCTCTACGTCCTGGATCGCGGGTCCGGCACCATGCAGGCCGTCACCCGCTGGTGCATGCCCGGCGAACGCATCACCACCATCATGTGCTACGAGGAGCCGAGCCCGGGGTCCGTGGTCAATGCGTGCTGTGCTTACCCGCACGCCGTCGGCGTCGCGGGATTCGGTGCGCGCCAGCCGCGCGCGCGCGCGGTGCCGCTCGACGACGGTCGAGGCCCGGTGGAACCGACGGTCGCCACGATCCGCGACCGCACCTACCCGGTCGTCCGGAACCTGAGCCTGGTGTTCGTGGCGGCCGACGAGGCCTCCATCCCGCACCGCCTGGTCGAGTTCCTGCAGTACGTGTGGAGCGCCGATGGCCAAGACGCGGTCGCGTCGCTGCGCATCGTGCCCCCGACGATGGACATGATGCCGACGTTCATCGGCACGCCCACCGACGGCTTCTGGAAGTGAGTCAGGCCATGACGCCGCGGATCGGCTCGGCGCCCTCGACGCCCACCAGCTTCTGGTCGAGCCCGGCGTAGAAGTAGGTCAGCGCGTTCGGGTCGAGCCCCAGGAGCGACAGGATCGTCGCGTGCAGGTGCTTGACGTGGTAGCGGTCGCCGACGCCGGTGGATCCGAGCTCGTCGGTCTCGCCGACCGACGTGCCGCCCTTCACGCCGCCGCCGGCCATCCACATCGTGAAGCCGAAGGAGTTGTGGTCGCGCCCGGTGCCCTCGGCATACTCGGCGGTGGGCTGGCGACCGAACTCGCCGCCCCACACGACGATGGTCTCGTCGAGCAGTCCGCGGCGCTTCAGGTCCTTCAGCAGTCCCGCGATCGGCTGGTCGGTGCGGCCGGCGTGGTAGTCGTGGTTCTTCTTCAGGTCGCCGTGCGCGTCCCAGTTGGCGTCGTTGTGCGCGCCGCCCGAATAGACCTGGACGAATCGCACGCCGCGCTCCACCAGGCGCCGCGCCAGCAGGCACTTGCGCCCGAAGTCCTCGGTCTCGGGCCGGTCGATCCCGTAGAGCGCCTGGGTCTCCGCCGACTCTCCCTCAAGCTCGACCGCCTCGGGCGCGGTCGACTGCATGCGGTAGGCGAGCTCGTAGCTCTCGATGCGGCTCTCGAGCTCGGAGTTCCCCGTGCGCGCCAGCGCATGGCGGGTGTTCCAGAGCTTCAGGCGGTCAAGCATCCGCCGCTGCAGGTCCGTCGATCGCTGCGGCGGGTTCGCCAGGTCCAGGATCGGCGGACCGTCGCCGCGCAGCACCGTGCCCTGGTAGATCGCGGGCATGTAGCCCGACGACCAGTTCTTCGCGCCGCTGATCGGCCCGCCCGTGGCGTCGAGCATCACCACGAACCCCGGCAGGTTCTGGTTCACGGTCCCCAGGCCGTAGTTCACCCAGCTGCCCAGGGCCGGCGCGCCGCCGAGCAACTTGCCGCTGTTCATCATGAGCATCGCACTGCCGTGGATCGGGCTCTCGGCGTACATGCTCTTCACGAACGCGATGTCGTCGACGCAGGTGGCCAGGTGCGGGAACAGGTCGCTCACCCACGCGCCGCTCTGGCCATGCCGCCGGAAGTACCACTTCGGGCCCACCACGCGGCCCTCGTTGCGGTCCCCGCCGCGGCCCTTGGTCTTCACCTTGATCGTCTGGCCGTCGAACTTGTACAGCTCGGGCTTGTAGTCGAACGTGTCGACGTGGCTCGGTCCGCCGTACATGAAGAGGAAGATCACGCTCTTCGCGCGGCCGCCGACGAGCGGCGGCTTCGGCGCGAGCGGGTTGGGCGAGGGCGGCAGCGGCGTGGTGCCGTCGAAGGCCACCGCCTGCCGCGCAGCACCTTCTGCGGGAACACCCGCCGGGAATTCCTGTGGCAGGCGGGCGGTGCGTTCACGAGCGTCGCGCTCGCCGGCATGCTGGCGCAGGACGGGTTCCTGGCGCGGCAGGTGGAGGTGGTCGTGCATCGGTGGGGCTCCGGTCAGTCGACGGTCAGGAAGTCGTTCAGGTTGAGGAGCACCAGGCAGTAGGCGTGCATCGCGCGCGCGTGGTCCATGCCGTCGCGTTCCCGCAGCTCAAGCACGAATGCCTCGGCCTCGTCGAGGTCCTGCGCGGCCGGAGCGCTTCCCGACGTGAGAGCGCGTGCCCGCGCCAGCTGCGCGCGCAGGTCGCCGGGATGCTCGCGCATGACGCGCGCCGCCAGGTCCTGCGCCAGCGAGTTCGTCAGCGCGCCGTTGAACATGCTCAGCGCCTGCGTGGGCTGCACCGTGGCGAAGCGCACGGGGCATGGGCCGTCGACGTCGGCCATGTCGAAGACCGCAAGCAGCGGGTGCTGCAGCGACCGCTTCAGGTGGATGTAGAGCGTGCGCCGCGTCCATGTCTCGGGCGGCGTGGGCGGCCACACCTCCTCCGGACGCGAACTGGTGGCCAGAACCTCCTCTGGCATCGGCGGCCGCACGCCCGGTCCGCCGCGGTCGGCGCTCAGCGTGCCGGCGGCGGCAAGCATCGAGTCGCGCAGTTCCTCGGCGGAGAGCCGCCGCGCGCGGAAGCGGGAGAGCAGGGTGTTCGGCGCATCCTTCGCGAGCGCATCCTCGCCCGGCACGCTCGACATCCGGTACGCGGCGCTCGTCATCAGCAGCCGGTGCATCGCCTTCATGCTCCATCCGTTCGCCGCCACCTGCTGCGCCAGCCAGTCCAGGAGCTCCGGGTGCGTGGGCTCCT
>JBJTJU010000213.1:0-2402 GCA_046096165.1 Phycisphaerales bacterium
TGGAGGACGCCCCCGCGCGCAGCTCGGCGGGCACCGCGGCCGGCACGTCCGCCGGGACCAAGAGCGGCGACTCCATGTCCTTCAACTCGGGCGCCACGCTCGAGACCGTCGGCGGCGGCAGCGGCCTGCTCGACATCAGCAGCGAGGAGAGCTTCTTCGGCGCGCAGATGATCGAGGAGAGCATGGGCGGCGACGAGGCCGCCGTGAACCCCGACGAGGCCGGCGAACTCTTCGGCGGCGACGTCGGCTCGGCCGAGCCGGCCGAGCCCGTCACCGTCGGCACCGCACCCGCCATCGCCTTCGGCGCCCAGCAGCTGGCCGAGGCCCGCGACCCGAAGTTCTCCGGCTTCTCCGCCGGTGCGCTGGTGGCCGCGGCGCTCGCCCTCGTCGCCATGGGGTGGGCGGTCGCCGAGATGGCCCTCGGCAACTACACCGACATGGGCCGCATGCTCGCGGAGAACTGGATGTACGTCCTCGGCGGCTCCGCCGGCGCCGTGCTCCTCTTCGGCGGCATCGGCCTCGGCGTCGGCAAGGCCGTCGGCTGACCGCCACGGCTCCGCGATGCTGCTGACCAGGTACGGCTTCAGGGAATGGGGGATCATCACCCTCGTATGCGGTGCCGCCGCGGGCGCGCTGGCCTGGACGCAGGTGTGGTGGGGCGTGGCGCTGGCCGCGTTCGCATGGCTGGTGCTGGTGGCCTTCTTCCGCGACCCGCTCGGGCGGCGCCCGGCCACCGGCGCGGCCAACGACATGGTGAGCCCCGCCGACGGCCGCGTGTCCGCGGTGATCGACCTCGACCACCACGAGGACATCGGCGGGCCGGCGAAGGTGGTGCGCATCTTCCTGAGCGTGCTCGACGTGCACCTGAACCGCTTCCCATGCGACGGCACGGTGACGGCCGTGGTGCACCGCCCGGGCCGCTACCTCGACGCGCGCACGGCCGAGAGCGCGAAGGTCAACGAGTCGAACGTCGTGGTGCTGCAGACCGCGGGCGGCGAGCGGATCGGCATCCGGCAGATCTCGGGCGCGATCGCGCGACGGATCGTGTGCCGCGCCCCGGTGGGAAGCCACGCGCGCCGCGGCGAGCGCTACGGGATGATCAAGTTCGGGTCGACCACCGAACTCATCCTGCCGCGCCCCGCGGACGTCACCGTCCACGTCAAGGTCGGCGACCGGGTCACGGGCGGCGTCACCATCCTGGCGACGCTCGGCGCCCCGGGAACGTCCCGCTCAGTCTCCTGAATCGGTGCCGGGCCACGTGCCGCGACGCTGCACCACGATGCGGCTGATGCGGTCGATGTGCTCGCCGAGGATCGCCCCCACTGCCGCCGCGAGGTCCGGGCCGCTCGCCGGCCATTCCGTCAGGCGCTCCTGCAGCAGCATCAGGGCCCCGAAGCGCTCGCCACGGTGGACGAGCGGTGCCATGATCGCGCGGCGACCGACCAGCGCCCCGCCGCCCGGGGGCGGCACGCGCACCGCCTCGATGGCGGCCTCGAAGGTGCTCGCGACCGGTTCGTTGCCGAGGAGCGGGCACGTCTCGCGCCCCAGGATCGAGAGGGTCGCCTCGGCCTGCGCGCGCGACACGTCGCTGACGCCGTAGGCCGCCACCGCGTGGTCACCCCGGCTGTTGCAGAGCCAGATCGCCACGTTCGCCGGCCGGAAGCGCGCGAGCAGGTGCTCGGTCGCCACCGTCAGCATGGTCTCCATGTCCAGGTCATGGCACAGGATGCCGCGCAGCTCGGCGGCCGCGACGGCGGCGTCGGTGCGCGCATCGATCGCCTCGAACGCATGGACGAAGTCGTCGCCTGCCGCGCGCAGGCGCTCGCGCGTGCGCTGCAGTTCCGTGCGCGCACCGGCGCGGCTGCGCAGCGCCAGCGCCAGCAGGCGCTCGAGGCGCGCGCAGCGCTCGGCGCCGGCGCCCACACGGTGGGTCTCGGCGGGCGGGGTGGAGCGCGACGGCTGCGGGCGGTTGGAGCGCATGGCATCCGGGGAATCGGCGCCGCGGACGGCGGACTTCATGCGCGCCCACGATCGAAGGCCGAGCGTGCCGCCCAGGAACGGAACAGCCGGAACCACCCGCCCGGAACGCGCACTTATCAGGCTGGGGCGCCGTGTCGGCGGTCCCAGAGCACCACCGCCTCGGGCGGCCGCGGGTAGATCGGGGCCACGCCCGCTGGGTCGTCGGGCGCTCCCGACGCCTCCAGCGCCACGGCCACGTCCAGGCACGCGCGGGCGCAGAAGCGCGCCTCCAGCCATCGGTCCCCCGGCACGTTCGGCCAGAGGGCACGCGCGTGGGCATCTCCGATCGAGGGCACTCCGGGGTCGACGCCCGCCGGCACCAGGGCCGCCTCGAGCATCCGCGGCATGCCAGACTCCATCCGCACCAGCGTTCCCCATGCGTC
>JBJTJU010000214.1:0-3049 GCA_046096165.1 Phycisphaerales bacterium
GCAGCCGGCCTCGAGGAGCCGCCGCGCCAGCACCGCCTCGGCCACCGAGCTCAGGAAGAGGTCCTCGCGCGCGCTGGGGCGCTCGAGCGCCTCGATCAGCCGGCGGATCTGCCGGCCGGCCACGCGGCCCCCGCGGTCCCCCTGGGGCGGGCTCATCCAGGCGAGGATCTCGGCGCGCAGGCGCGCGACGTCGATGGGGGCGGCCAAGGCCCCGAGACTAGCCGCGGGGCGCGGGCAAAATGAGCGACGCCGCCCGCAGGGGGCGGCGTCGCAGTGGCAACTCGCGGACTTGAACCGCGGACCCGCGCATTTTCAATGCGCTGCTCTACCAACTGAGCTAAGTTGCCGGGCCCGTCGCGGCGCCCGTTTGGGCGCGCGCCGTGCTGGTTGGATTGTCGCCCTCAGGTCGCCGTGGCTTCCGCCGAAACGTATCCGTGGGCAGGGAGGCGCAGTGTACGCACTTCCTGCACCGCGTCCAGCCGCTCGGCGGCGCTCGCCGCGCGCCCAAGCTCGGTCTCCAGGCTCCCGAGGAGCCGCTCCGCCAGCCAGTGGCGCAGCGGCTTGGTGGCCGCGAAGGTCCTGAGGTCCGGCGCGCGCACGCCGCGGGGGCGTCCCGAGGGGCGGGCCGTCATGCCGAGGGTCGATGCACGGGCGTCCTGCCAGAAGCGGCGCGCGAAGGCGATGCCGCGCGCCTTGTCGAGGCGCGCCGCGCACGCGCGGTCGAAGGCCGGCCCGAGCGCGGTGAGGAGGTCGGCCCACGCCTGCGCGTCGCCGCGCACCAGCGCGGCCGCGTGCACGGCGCAGCGGATGTGCGAGATGGCGCGCTCCGGGCGCGGCATGCGCGCGAGGCCCGCGGACTCGAGGTGCTCCACCACGGCCGAGCTCGACACGCCGTAGCGCGTGGCCAGCTCGCCGGCCTCGGCGAAGTACGCGGCGCGCAGCGCATCGGCAATCACGTGGTTCAGCGCGCCGACGCGCGGCTCGTCGCGCTCGGTGCGCGCGGGCGCGTGCGTTGCGTCCATGACGCAGCTCGCCGTGCCGGTCTCGTCCCACAGCGTGCCTTGGATCTCGTGTGTTGCCATTGGTGCTCGGTCGCCTCCTGCGAATCCGTGTCGTGCGCCGCGATCCCCGCGACGCGCGCTTCCATGCAGCGCGGCGCTGAGTGTAGGGGCCGCGCATCGCGCGTCAACGCGCCGCGCGCGAAGTCGAGTGATTCGCGGACTCAGCTCACTCGACGGTCGCGTGGCCGAGGAGCGATCGCCGCAGGTCGCGAAGGGCCGGGAACCTGTCGCGCCACTTCAGGAACTCCGTGCGGTCGAGCTCGGCGAAGAGCAGCCGTTCGGCGTCCCCTGCTTCGGCGACGACCTCGCCGCTCGGCGCGACGACGAACGAGTCTCCCGCGTACTCGACGCCGGGTTCGCGTCCGATACGGTTGCACGCGACCACCCACGCCTGGTTCTCGATCGCGCGCGCCACCGCGAGGGCACGTCGGTGCAGGGCACGCGGCGCCGGCCAGCACGCGCCGATCGCGAACACCTCGGCGCCCGCAAGTGCCGCAAGGCGAAAGAGTTCGGGAAAGCGAAGGTCGTAGCAGATGAACGGCGCGACGCGCCACGTCCCCGCCGGCGTCGGGACATCGATGACCGCGATCCGGTCGCCGGGCGCGTAGTGACGGTCCTCGCCACCCGGGGAGAAGAGATGCACCTTGCGGTACGTGGCCGCCACCGAACCGTCGGGCCGGACGATCGTGGCGGCGTTTCGCATCCGTCCGCCGTCCGCGGGCACCTCGGCGTGGCCGCACTGGATCCAGATCCCGTGCCGGCGGGCCAGGGCGGCCGCGGACGCCACGGGGTCGGGCCGGCCGTCCGGGGGCGGTTCCATGGTGAAGCCGGTGTCCGACAGCTCGGGCAGCAGCACGTAGTCGCCCGCCCGAAGGTCCGCCGCCGCAAGGAGTTCCCCCACGCGGCGCCAGTTGGCGGCCGGGTCGCGCCAGGCGATGTCAAGCTGGAGGGCCGCGAGGCGCATGGCGCGGACGGTACCGCCCGTGAAGGCGGTGCCGGGGCGCTCGGGCCGGCCCGGCCGCCCCCGAACCCCAAAGCGAATCGCCCCGCGCGGGGCGCGGGGCGAGGCGGAAGGGCGACCGACGGGATTTGAACCCGCGACCCTCGGGACCACAACCCGATGCTCTGCCAACTGAGCTACGGTCGCCGTGCGTAAGGGGCGAATGGTAGCCGGGTCCGGGAAGGTGGTCAATCCTGCGTCCCGGCGGCGGCCGCCGTTTGTGCGGCTGGGAGGGGTATCCTTGTCGATCCTCTTCTTTCTCGGGAGACCCCAAGACATGACGACCGCCACCCCCGCCGCCCACCGCCCGAAGGTCGACTTCGGTTCCGCCTCCGTCCACGCCAACCTGGCCGCCGCGCGGCTGGTGGAGCTGGCGATCGCCCGCGGCGAGGGCATGCTCGCGGCCAACGGCGCCCTGAACTGCGACACCGGCGCCCGCACCGGCCGCAGCCCCGAGGACAAGTTCCTGGAGGACACGGCCAAGATCCACGGCAACATCGCCTGGGGCAAGGTCAACCAGCCCGTCTCGCCCGCGCACTTCGACGCCATCCACGCCAAGGTGATGGAGTACATGCGCGCGAAGAAGGACGTCTTCCGCTTCGACGGCTACGCGGGCGCCGACCCGGCGTACCGCCTGAAGGTCTCGGTCTTCACCGAGGAGGCCTGGCACAGCCTGTTCGCCAAGACGCTCTTCATCAACGCCGAGCCGAACGAGCTGCCGAACTGGTCGAGCGACTGGACCATCATCGACGCGTCGCGCCTGGAGCTCGACGACCCGGCGAAGTACGGCGTGCGCCAGAAGCTCTGCATCGTGCAGAGCCTGGAGCGCAAGCTGGTGCTCATCGTCGGCACGCGCTACGCGGGCGAGATCAAGAAGTCGATCTTCTACGCGATGAACTACGACCTCCCCGAGGTCGGCGTGTTCCCGATGCACTGCTCGGCGAACGTGGCGAAGGACGACCCGTCGAACGTGGCCGTCTTCTTCGGC
>JBJTJU010000215.1:0-2721 GCA_046096165.1 Phycisphaerales bacterium
GTGGGCTACCTGCCGGAGCACCATCGCTTCCCGCCGTACCTGACCGGCCGACAGGTGGTCGACTTCTTCGGTGCGCTGTGCAAGGTGCCGCGCGCGGTGCGCCGCCCGCGGACGGATGCGCTGCTCGGCCTCGTCGGCATGGGCGACTGGGCCGACCGGCGCGTCACCACGTATTCGAAGGGCATGCAGCAGCGGATCGGGATCGCCACCGCGCTCATCAACGACCCGCGCCTGGTGGTGCTCGACGAGCCGACCGACGGCGTCGACCCGGTCGGCCGCCGCGAGATCCGCGACATGCTGCTGCGCATCCGTGCCGAGGGGCGCACGGTGCTCGTCAACAGCCACCTGCTCTCGGAGGTGGAGATGGTGGCCGACCGCGTGGCGATCATCTCCAAGGGCACCACCATCGCGCAGGGCTCGGTCGACGAGCTGACGCGCGACAGCCACCGCTTCGAGATCGAGGCGAGCGGCGGTCCCGAGTCGCGCTCGCTCGTGGGCTCGCTGGTCGCCGGCCGCGAGTCTGCCGAGCGCCCCGGCCTGCGCACCTAGGTCGTGCCCACGCGCGACGCCGCCGACGCGCAGCCGGCGATCGACGCGCTGCGCGCGTCCGGCGCGGTCATCGTGCGCGTGGAGCGCGCCCGCGAGACCCTGGAAGACCTCTTCGTGCGCAGCGTCGTGGACGAGCACGGCCGCTCGGTGCCGGGAGCCGCACGCCCGTGACGCAGACCCTCGCCATCTTCCTGGACGCCTACCGCGACCTGAATTCGCGCAAGCTGTTCTGGCTGGCGATCGCGGTGAGCTTCCTGGCGGTGGCGATCTGCGGCGCGGTGGGGATCGACGAGACGGGCGTCCAGGTGCTGTGGTTCGACATCGACAGCCAGTTCGTCAACACCACGTTCATCCCGGCGGCCACCTTCTACAAGCTGATCTTCCAGAACCTGGGGATCAACATCTGGCTCACGTGGCTCGCCGCGATCCTGGCGCTCATCTCGACGGCGAGCGTGGTGCCGGAGCTGATCGCGAGCGGCTCGATCGACATGATGCTGTCGAAGCCGATCTCGCGCGGCCGGCTCTTCCTGACGCGCTGGGTGACGGGGCTCTTCTTCGCCGGCTTCCAGGCGCTGGTCTTCGTGACCGCGAGCTTCCTGGTGATCGGGATCCGCGGCGGGGTCTGGGAGCCCGAGCTCTTCGTCGCCGTGCCGACGGTCGTCGTGTTCTTCAGCTACCTCTACTGCTTCTGCGCGCTGATGGGCGTGCTGACCCGCAGCACCGTGGCGAGCCTGCTGCTCACCCTGGTCTTCTGGCTGGTGCTCTACGGCCTGCAGTCGCTGGAGCAGTTCGCCAACCGCGGGCGCATCGCGTCGCGGATGGAGATCGTGGCCATCGAGGCGGCGATCGAGACGCGGCTCTCGAAGAACGCCGACGCGGACGTCGACCGCCTGCGCGCCGACCTCGGGCGCGAGCGCGATTCCTCGCGGCGGTGGCAGCAGCTGTACTGGCCGTCCTATGCGCTGGTGACGGCGCTGCCGAAGACCAACGAGACCACCGAGTGGCTTGAGCGCTACCTGGTGCAGAAGGCGAGCTTCCGCCGCCCGCCCGACGAGGAATCGACCCTGAACTTCTTCGGTTCCAAGCGCGTCAAGCGGCGCGAGTTCCAGCAGGCGGTCTTCGACGACGCCGAGGCGCGCAAGGGCGCGCTGTGGTCGATCGGCACCAGCCTGGCCTTCGAGGCGGTGATGCTCGGCGGCTGCGTGTGGCTCTTCCGACGCCGCGACTTCTGAGCGATCCCGATCGCGCGCGCGCCTCCGCGCGCACCCCGCCGCGGCCGCGTTACGATTCCGCCGTGCTCGTCTACCGCAAGGGCATCTTCTGCCTGGAGGCGGAGTGGTTCGGGCTGAGGTCGTCGGTCTCGGTGCGCCCGGCGCTCGAGCTGCTGCGCGCCTCCGACTACAAGGTGCCGTTCATCCACCGCGACGTCGCCACGCGTGCCGAGCTCGAGCACTACCTGCGCAAGTGGTTCCAGGGCCGGCAGCACGGCTTCGAGGTGCTGTGGCTCGCCATCCACTCGCGCAAGGGGCTCCTGCTCCCGGGCGACATGCGGCGCTCGGACGAGCGCATCCACATCGACCGCCTCGAGGAGGTGCTGGCCGGCCGCTGCCGCGGGCGGTTCGTCCACTTCGGCGGCTGCCGGACGGTGGCGGTGCCCGCGGCGCGCATCCGGAAGTTCCTGCGCGCCACGGGCGCCGTCGGGCTCTCCGGCTTCCGCGAGGAAGTCGACTGGACCGAGTCGACCCTCTTCGAGATCGCCTACGTCCTCGAGATGCAGAAGCACCCGCTCACGCAGGCGGGCATGCGGCGCGTGCGCGCGGCGCTGCGGCGCCAGCGGCCGGTCGAGTACCGCGAGTCCGGGTTCGTGGTGCACCTGCGCGGGTGAGCGGGGATCGCCTCAGCGACCCAGCTCGCGGCTGCGGTCGCGCGCCGCGCACATCGCACGCGTGACCAGTTCCCGCAACCCTCCGTCCTCGAACACGCGTGTCGCGGCCGCCGTGGTGCCGCCGGCGCTCGTCACCTCGGCACGCAATTCCTCGGGCGTGCGTCCGTCCTTCGCGAGCATCATGGCCGCTCCGAGCATCGTCTGCGCGGTGGCTGCGCGGGCAAGCGCCGGATCCATGCCCATCTCGATCGCCGCGGCAGCCTGTGCCTCGGCGAGCAGAAAGAGGT
>JBJTJU010000216.1:0-9765 GCA_046096165.1 Phycisphaerales bacterium
GGCGATGCGGCGGGCGCATAGCCGGCGCCGAGGGTGCCGCTGGAAACCCATCGATCCGCGGCCAGGCGAACGAAGAGCGTGCCGCCCGGATCCTGCAGCAGGACGAACGGCGTGTTGGTGCACCGCCGCCAGCCGGTCGCGCCGAGTGCCGCCATGCGCGGATCGCCGTCGATCCAGAGCCCGACCGCGCGCCGGCGCACGACCGCGACTGCGGGCGCATCGTCGCCCAATCCGCCGGCGGTCGCGCCACGCGCGTCGGCTACCACCATGTCGTGCGTGATGGCGCGCCGCGTGGTCGACATCGCCCGCCCGGCGATCGCCGCGGCCAGCGCGCCGCGCTCGGCGTCATCGGCCGGACGGTCCGCGAAGGAGAGCGTTCGCACGGCAAACCCGGAGAGCTCCAGCTCGCCCGGCAGCGCACCGGCCTGCACCGACGCAACGACGCTCACGCGCCCGATCGACGCAGGGTCCGGCACGGCCGCCAGCGCGTCGCCACGCACGATCGCCTGCTCGAACTCCGCCTCGCTGCCGTCGAAGGCGGTGAAGCATGGGGCGAAGACGGTCCACGTCCGGCCGGCACCCTCGATCCGCTGCGGCCACGCGAGCGCGGGCGGCGCCGACGCGCGCGCGAACGGCGCGATCGCCACCACCAGCACCAGGACCAGCGCCTCCCACCTCGTCATCGGTCGAGCCGAAGCGTTCCGTCGGTGTTCCGCCCGCCGCCCACGCGCTCGAAGGACTGCGCGAAGACGGCTCGGCGCGCATCGCACCCTTCCCGCACCGGATCCGCGTCCATCCGGAGCGAGCCGATCCGCAGCTCGTACACCGCCTGGTCGTCCCCGCAGAGCGGCGACTCACGGCGGGTGGAGAGTGTCAGCCGGCGCTCGCCCGGGTCGTAGGACCAGCCCCCCACGACGGCGCGCGACTGCCCCTTGACGAGGAGCGAGTACAGCCCGCCCTCGGCGAAGGAGATGGTCGAGCGGTCGCCGAGCGACCGCCACGCACCCATCACGCTCGGGTCGGCGGCCGGCACCTTCTCGGTCGACACGCACGCCGCCGCCGACAGCGCGACGGCGCCGGCGACGGCATGCACGATGATTCGGGCAACGTTCATGCACCGCACGGTAGCGCATCGACCGCGCCGGGGGCGGCGCACCGCGTCACCCGGTCGGACGCGGCAGCCATCGGTCGCGCTCGGCGGGCGCCCGACGGTACGCGGGGCCCCGCACACCCGCCGCACGCATCGAAGGCGGCTGGTGTTCCCCGGCGGCGATCCGGTCGGCGAGCCGCCGCCCGAGGCCCCCGCTCTCGATGTCCAGGGGATGCAGGCAGTCGATGAACTCCGATGCCTCGGACTCGGGCGGCAACGCGCGCGTCGGCTCGTCGAGGATGCGGTAGTAGAGGCGACCATAGAGGTCGCGGTCGTCGAGATGGTCGGTGTTCAGGAGGAACACGCCGCTCGCGGCAAGTGCCTCGATGACGGTCCAGAGCTCGTCGTGGAGCGCGTCGGCCGAGTCGAGGTCCTGCGGCGGCACCGGCACGATGCGGTGCTCGAGGAGGAGCGCGCGGCCCGTCGTGACGGGCGCCATCTCCAGGTCATAGACCAGCGTCCAGTGGAAGCGGTCCTCGATGCCGCCCGCGACGCGCGCCTTGGCGACCAGCTCGTCGATCCGGCGCGCCCGGTCGGCGTGCATCCTTCGCCGCGTGCCGATCACTTCCTCGGCCATCGCATCGAGCCGATCACGCGTGATGCCGCCGACCAACCGCCTCCGGCGCGCGACGCGCGCCTCCGAACCCGTGATCCCGAAGCACATGCCGAACCTCCGATTCCTGCCCTGCGTGCGCGCACCGTATCGGCGCGCGGACATCACCCGCGCAGCCGCCGCCATTTTTCCGGCGTTCACGTCAGACGCAGTGCACGCGCACCGTGGGCGACGACATCCCGTCCGCCCGCATGCGGATCTGCACCGACGCCCGCTCGCCGGGCATCAGGGTGAGCAGGTTCGGCGTGCACTCCACCCAGTCGCCCTCGGGCTCCACCCATGCCTCGCGCACCAGGGTGCGCGCGGTCACGTCGGCCCACCATGCGTCGTGCCGGCGCTCCACGCGCACCGTGAACCCGGGCGACACGCGCGGCTGCGCCACCTCGGGCGCGAACCACCACCAGGCACGGTTGCGCACGTGGCCGCCGTCGGGGACGCCCTCGAGGTGATCCTCGGCCGAGGGCACCTCGGCGCTCCACGCCTCGGAGGCCGGTTCACCGGGCGGCCCGACCAGCTCGGCGGGGTCGATCGACGCATCGATCCCGCGCGGAGGCACGCGCACCTTGCGCACGGCCGACGCGAGCACCCGGCCATGCACGTCGACGCGCCGCACCTCGACGGGCGCGTTCCATGCCGAGGGGGCATCGTTGACGAGCACCACGCGCAGCGAGCCGGCCGCGCCGTCGCCACCCGCCACGCCCTGCCCCACCGGCCCGACCGGCTCGATGGTCACCAGGCGCGGCCGCGCCGCCTGGCGCACCGCATGCCATGACGGCTTCGGGCGGAGCTTCGCGTCCACCACGCTCCAGCTGTGCCCGGTCCACACATCGTTCAGCTGCCAGAAAAGGCTGCCGCCCGAGCGGCCGGGATTCGCGCGCGTCCAGGCGATCATGGTGCGCATCGCGCGCGCCTGCAGGACGTGCGCCTGCCAGAGCCACGCCGCGAAGTCCGCGGGAGCCGGGAAGTTCGCCGCGAGGTACGGCGCGTACTGCACCTCGTCGCCGCCCCATGCGCGCTGCCGCTTCGCGAGCGCCGGCGACCCGATCACGAGCGCGTCCTCGCCGAGCGCCTCGCGCAGCGACGCGAGGGTCGGCGGCGACTGATGGCCGTACTCGCTCGTGAAGCGCGGCACCATCGATCGCTGGGCGCCGAGCTTCAGGTCCCACGTATGCCGGTCGCCGCGGTCGGGGTCGTTCGCATGCACCTCGAGCGACCCGCTCCACGGGCTCTCGGGCCAGTACGGCCGCGACGGGTCGAGCTCCGCGCAGACGCGCGGCAGCTATTCCAGCCAATAGTGCCTGCCCCACGCCTGCCCGGGCGCGAGCCGCTCGCGGAACCCCCACGACTGCCACGCGAGCACGTCCTCGTTGCCGCCGCACCAGAGCACGATCGACGGATGCGCCGAGCACCGCGTGACCTGCGCACGCGCTTCGCGCTCGACGAGCGCCGGCATCGGCGGGTCCTCCGGGTACGTCGCGCACGCGAACATGAAGTCCTGCCAGACCAGGAGGCCGAGCTCGTCGCAGCGGTCGTAGAACGAGTCGGGCTCATGGATGCCGCCGCCCCAGACGCGCAGCATGTTCAGGTTCGCGGCGACCGCCAGGTCAAGCAGCCGCTCGACCGTCGCATCGTCGCGGCCGGCCACCGGGAACGGCGACGCAGGGATCCAGTTGGCACCCGTCACCGGGACGCGCACGCCGTTCACGAGGAACGCGAAGCGCTCGCCATCCGCATCCGGCGAGCCATCGAGCGCGCACGAACGCAGGCCGATCCGCCGCCCCTCGCGCGGCCCCGCGCCAGGGATCGGACGCCCATCCACATCCACCAGCTCGACGCGCACCGCGTGCATCGGCTGCCGGCCGAAGCCGCGCGGCCACCAACGCTCCGGCCGCTCGACCTCGAACGATGCACACCCGCGCCCGTCCTCGCCGACCGGCACGGTCGCGGACATTGTGCGAACGCCCCGGTCGCGGTCGCGCGCGCGATCACGCTCCTCGCCCGGCGCGCGCGGCGGCCGCCGCAGCTCGCAGCGCACGAACACGCCGTCCCGCGGCGCATCGGGCGTGCGCGCCACGTCGACGTGCACCGACACCCGCGCACGCTCGGCATCGCATGCTTCGACGAGCGGCCGCACCGACTCGATCCGCGCCGTGCTCCAGCACTCGATGCGCACGTCGCCCGGGATCCCCGAGGTGGGCACGCGCGGTCCCCAGTCCCAGCCGAAGCTGCACGCGCTCTTGCGGATGAACGGGTAGGGCGTCCAGTCGCCGTTCACCGGGCGCGGCCCGAGCCGTGCCTCCTCGGCGCGCACGTACGGCACCGGGGCGCATACGCGCACGACGAGCACGTTCGTGCCCGCGCGCACCGCGCCGCGCACGTCGAACCGCCACGGCACGAACTGGCTCGCGCACGCCCCGACCGGCACGCCGTTCAGCTCGACGTCCGCCACCGTGTCGACCGAGTCGAGGCACAGCTCGACCGCGCCGCCGCCGAGCATCTCCGCGGGCACGTCGATCCGCCCCGTCCACGTCCAGTCGGCGTGGCCGACCCATGCCTGGCGTTCCTCCCCGTCGCCGACGTCGAGCGGCGGCAGCACGCCCGCGCGCCCACGGTCGAGATGCACGCACCCCGGCACCTCGGCCGGGAACGACCGGCCGACGATCCCCTCCGGCGCCTCCGCGTGCGCACACGACGTGCACGTCACCGTCCATGCGGAGGGATCGGGTCGGATCACCGGCACCGCATGCTCCTCACCCGACCCGCCCGTCGTCGGCATCGTCGGGCCGGTACGTGCGCAGGTCGCGTCGCAGCCGCACGTAGTCGCGGATGCCGCCGATCGAGAACCACACCATCACCACGGTGCTTGCGGCGAGGATGAACCATGTCCACCCATGCCACCACGCCGACCACGCCTGGTCGCTCACCGGCTCGCCTGCGGCGCGCCTCCAGAGGAGCCAGGGCGTCGCCACCAGGAAGAGCACCGTGAAGGCAAGCGGCCACGCAAGCGTGATCACCGCGACGAACCGGTCCCACCCGCGGTACTGGCGGTCGAAGCCGATCTTCTCCAGGAACGTCCGCGGCGCCTCGTCGAGCGCGGGGTCGCCCTCCACGCGCCAGCGGCCGCGGTGCAGCATGCGGTCGAGCTCGAACCGACGGACGCCGCCGGCGAGGCTCGCCACCACGTAGGCGGCGCAGCTGGCCATCATGGCGACGAAGCTCAGTTCCATGCCGGTGACGTTGGCGCGCACCCAGTTGAACGCCGCGGCCAGCGCGGGGAACGCGGGTTCCGGTGCCGCCATCGCCTCCACCCAGGCCGTCGGGGCGTTCAGCACCACCAGGCCGGGCACGGAGATGCCGATCCCCGCGAGCATCGCCGACCACGCCCCGGCCGTCGTGCCCCACCGCGTGTACAGCCCGCCGATGATCGCCGCGCCGCCGCCGGCCACGAAGATGCTCCCGGTGAGCGCGCCGTACATCGCGATGTACTCGCCCGGCTGCCAGCGAAGGCTGAAGAGGAACGCGAACACCGCCACGCCGAGCACCGCAAGCTTCAGGAGGACGAGCTGCGACCGCGGCGCCATCGGGCGCTTGCGGAACGGGAGCACCACGTCCTGCACGAAGATGCTGCCCCAGGAGTGCAGGTACGCCTCGTCGGTGCTGACGGCGGCGCCCAGCATCGCCGCGACCACGAGTCCCAGCATCCCCGCCGGAAGCATGACGCCGAGCGCCAGCGGCACGCGCATCTCGGCCTGCAGCGCCTCGGTCGGCTGCGCGGCGATCATCTCCTGCAGGCCCGCCGACGCGGCCGCATGCTCCGGGTGGGTGAGGAACGCGCGCACGGCGAGCGGCACCAGCACCGTCACCAGCATCAGCGTCCGGTACCGCCAGCCGTTCAGGAGCTGGCCCATGCGCGCCTCGTGGGCGTCGCGCGCGGCGCTGTTGTAGCCCTGGTCGCCCTGCCACGCGCGGCAGGCATAGAAGAGCGTGAACGCGCTGATCAGCCAGTAGACGACGTTGAAGTTCCGCTCGTCGGAGAGCCCGAGCGGGTTGAGCATGCTCTTGCCCGCCGGAAGCATGAGCATCGTCTCCTCGAGCTCGAGCCACGGGAAGCGCAGCATCACCCACCAGCACACCGTGACGAAGGTGCAGAAGCAGAACACGCCCTGGAAGAAGTCGGTCACCAGGACGGCGAGCATCCCGCCCGCGAAGACCATGAAGACCGCGAAGGAGAGGAGCGCCGCCATCACCACGGGGAACGTCTCGACGTGCGCGCCCCAGAGCTCGAAGCCGTCCGGCAGGCCGAGCATCGCGATGAAGAACCGCGCCGTCACGCCCGGGAAGATCGCGTAGTTCAGGATGCCCGAGACGAAGGCCACCAGCCCGCCGAAGATCCGCAGCCGGCGCGAGTAGCGCATCTCGAAGAACTGCGCGAGCGTCATCGCGCGCGTCTCGCGGAAGCGGTAGATCACCCACCCCGTGGCCGCCAGCAGGATGAGCGCCGGGCCCTCCAGGTAGCCCCACCAGTACTGCGTGAACCCCACGTCGTAGCCGAGCTGGAAGTACCACACCAGCGTGATGACGCCGACCTGCGCCATGTTGTAGGAGACGGTCAGCAGGTAGCGGCCGGCCAGGCGGTTGGCGCTCAGGAACCCGCTCACGCTCGTCGCGTGCCGGCGCATGCCCCAGGCGCTCCAGGCGAGCGCCGTCATGAACGCCGCGACGATCGTCCAGTCGACGGCGGCCAGCCTCACGCGCCGGCCCCCGCGAGCGCCGCCCGCAGGGTGACGATCCCGAACGGCCGCACCGCGAAGCGCGTCACGCCCGCCGCGGCATCGTGCTCGATGGCGGCCACGTCGCGCGGCTCCTCGAAGAGGTCGGTCGCCAGCACGTCCCGCACCGGGAAGCCCCAGCGCACCTCGGCCATGCCGCCGCCGCCGCGCACCTCGACCACGCGCAGCGCCACCGTGCCCGGCGCCTCGCCGGGCTTGAGCGCCGAGACCTCCAGGTGCCCGGCGCCGTCACAGCGCACGCCGACACCCTGCCAGCCGGGCGCGACCCGCGCCGCGCCGGTGGGCGCCGCGCCGCGCAGCTCGATCCCCACCAGCGGGTGGTTCAGCTGCTCGGCCTGCGCGTCGACGCCGGCCATGCGCCAGTCGCCGCCGTGCACCATGAGGGAATAGGTGAAGCGGTGCCGGCCGCGGTCGGCGGTCGGATCGGGGAAGTTCGGCGCCTTCAGGAGGCTCAGCCCGAGCGTGCCGTGGCGCGCGCTGCGCCCGAACTTGCCGTCGTCCAGGACCGCCACCCCGAGCCCCGGCTGCGAGACGTCCATCCACCCATGGCCGGGCACCTCGAACTGCGCGCGCTCCCAGCTGGTGTTGTCGTGCGCGGCGCGCTCGACGTGCCCGAACTGCGTGCCGAAGGTCGCGCGCCGCGCGCGCACCGCGCAGGGGAACAGCGCACGCAGGAGCACCTGCTCCTCGTTCCACTCGACGTCGGTGACGATGTCAAGCCGCGGAGACCCCGCCACCAGCCGGTGGCGCTGCACGATGCGGCTTGCGCGACCGACCTCGCGCTCGACCACCAGCTCGGCCTCGGCGGGACCGCGCACGGTGAACTCGATCCGGTCGGCGTGCCCCATCACCCGCGTCGCCTGCTCCTGGTAGTCGCGGTCGATGTCCCATGCCTCCCAGCGCCGCGGCCGGTCCACGTAGGTCACCAGCTGGTTCATGGGAAGCGGCGCGCCGTGCCCGTCGAGCGCGTTCGCCACCGCGGCGTCGTCCGCGCGCCGCAGCTGCGCAACGCGCCCCGCCTCGTCGAGCTCGACCTCCAGGAACCCGTTGCGCATCGCGCGCGCGCCGGTGACGCGCACCTCGTGCCCGGGCGCGATCGACGGGCGTGCCGCCGCATCCACCACCGCCACGCCGAGCGCGGGCACCTCGACGCAGTGCACGGCGCCGCCCTCGGCCGCCACCATCCCGGTCTGCGCGGTCGACGCCGGGTTGAACACCGCGATCCGCTCGCCCGCCGAATCACCCGCGTCCGCGGCCACGGCGCCGGCCAGCCACTGCATGCCGCGGCCCACCGCACGCACGGCCTCGCGGCGCACGTCGTCGAGCTGCGCGCGCGCGTCGTCGTACACCTCGCGGATCGAGCTGCCCGGCAGGATGTCGTGGAACTGGTTGAGGAGGAGCGCCTTCCACGGCGCATCGAGCGCCGCCCGCGCCTCCGCGGCGACCGCGGCATCGGCCTCGGCCCCGGCGCGCATGCAGGCCAGCATCTCCGCGAGGCGCAGCAGTCCCTCGCAGCGGCGGTTCGCCTCCTTGATCCACGCCTGGCTCGTGTAGGTGCCGCGGTGGAGCTCGAGGTACAGCTCGCCGTCCCACACCCGCAGGTCCTGCCCCGCGCGGCGCAGGGCGCGGCGCGCCTCGTGGAGCTCCTCGCAGAAGTCGCGCACCGGCTTCTGCTCGACGCGCGGCAGCCCCTCGCAGCGCGCGCCGATGTTCGCCCGCTCCACCTGCTCCGGCGTGGGGCCGCCGCCGCCGTCGCCGAAGCCGTAGGGCTGCAGGTAGGCGGGCACGCGCGCGCCGTCGAGGTCGACGAGCACCTGCACGCCGTGCAGGAACTCCTTCGGCTCGATGGCGCTGTTGTAGTTGTGCCCGGGCGTCAGGTGCGAGAGCACCTCGGTGCCGTCGAGCCCGCGCCACAGGAACGTCACGTTCGGGAACCGGTTCGACTCGCACCAGCTCATCTTGTTGGTGATGAAGGTGTCGATCCCGGCCTGCGCCATGACCTGCGGCAGGCACGCGGGGAATCCGAACGTGTCCGGCAGGTAGAGGAAGCGCTGCGGCGCCGCGGCCCCGAAGCGCGATCGCCAGTACTCGCACCCGTGCAGGACCTGGCGCACGAAGCTCTCGCCCGAGGGGCACGTGCAGTCGGGCTCGATCCACATGGCGCCCGCCGCCTCCCAGCGCCCTTCGCGGACGCGTGCCGCGATCTCGGCGAAGAGCTCGGGCGACGACTCCTCGACCCATGCGTACTGCTGCGCCTGGCTGCACAGGAAGTGGAAGTGCGGATGGCGCTCCTGGAGCCGCAGGACGTTGGCGAAGGTGCGCAGGCACTTGCGCTTGGTCTCGGCGATCGGCCAGAGCCAGGCGGTGTCGATGTGCGCGTGGCCGACCGCGTTGCACGTCACGGGGGTCGACGGCCCGCGTCCCATCAGGAGGGCCGCAAGTTCCGGGAAGAGCGACGTGCACGCGGCATGCATCGCGCCGGGGGCACCGCGGACGGAAAGCCGCGCCATCAGCGCGCGCAGCCCGCGGTCCAGCTCATGCGCGCAAGCTGCTGGCGGCGCTGCCCGCGCACGAGGCGCGCGCGCACGAGCTGGACCGCGGGCTGCGCGCGCTGATGGCGCGGCTTCCCGTGCAGGGCGCACCCGGCGCGATGCATGCCGCGTGCACGTCGCTCTTCCCGGAACTTGCGGCCCTCCTGATGGGGCGCGGGCCGTCGACCCCCGTGACGTGCAACGCAGTCGGCCACGCGCACATCGACACCGCCTGGCTCTGGCCGATCGCCGAGACCAAGCGCAAGTGCCTGCGCACCTTCGCCAACGTCCTGCGGCTCCAGGAGCGCCACCCGCACTTCCACTTCCTGTGCAGCCAGGCGCAGCAGTACGCATGGGTCGAGGAATCGTCGCCCGAGCTCTTCGCCGAGATCGCGGCACGCGTCCGCGAAGGGCGCTGGGAGGCGGCGGGCGCGATGTGGATCGAGCCCGACTGCACGTGCCCCTCGGGCGAGAGCTTCGTGCGCCAGGTCCTGCACGGGTGCGAGTACTGGCGCTCGCGCTTCGGGGCCGCGGCGCCGCAGCGCTTCCTCTCCCTGCCTGACACGTTCGGAGTCCCCGCGTGCCTGCCGCAGGTCATGGCGCAGGCCGGGATCGACACCTTCATCACCAACAAGATGAGCTGGTGCGAGTCGAACCGGTTCCCGAACGTGACGTTCCTGT
>JBJTJU010000217.1:0-4181 GCA_046096165.1 Phycisphaerales bacterium
CGGCGAGGACGCGGGACGCGAGGGCCTGCTCGACACCCCCAAGCGCGTGGTCAAGGCGATGGGCGAGCACTTCTGGGGCTACGGGGCCGACCCGATCGAGCCGCTCTCGCGCACGTTCTCCGAGGTCGAGGGCTACGACGAACTCGTCCTCCTCTCGAACATCCAGGTGCACAGCCACTGCGAGCACCACATGGTGCCGTTCGTGGGCGTGGCCCACGTGGGCTACATCCCCAACGGCCGCGTGGTGGGGCTCTCGAAGCTCGCGCGCGTGGTTGGCGTCTTCTCCAAGCGCCTGCAGGTGCAGGAGAAGCTCACCGCCCAGATCGCCGGGGCGATCAACGACACCCTCCGGCCACATGCGGTGGGCGTGGTCATCCAGGCCCGGCACTTCTGCATGTGCTACCGCGGCGTGCAGCAGCCGAACGCCATCACGACCACCAGCAAGCTGTACGGCACGTTCCTCACCAACCCGGCCGCGCGCGCCGAGTTCTTCCAGCTGATCGGCACCACCCGGGCCGCCGACCCGACGTGAACCGCATCGGGATCGACCTCGGCGGCACGAAGGTCGAGGTCCTCGCGCTGCGTACGGACGGCACCGAGGCCCTTCGCGCGCGTGTGCCAAGCCCGCGTGAGTACGGCCCGCTCGTCGACGCGATCGCTGGGCTCGTCGCCGCCGCCGACCGGGCCCTCGGCCCGGCCGCCCACGCCGCGCCGGTTGGCCTCGGCGCGCCCGGCTCGCCGAACCCGCGCACCGGCCTGCACCGAAACTCGAACCTCACGTGCATGAACGGGCGGCCCTTCGCGGCAGACCTCGCGGCGCGGCTGGCGCGCCCGGTGCGCGTCACGAACGACGCCAACTGCCTTGCCCTCAGCGAGGCGATCGACGGCGCAGCCGCGGGGCAGGGCGACGTGGTCTTCGGGGTCATCCTCGGCACCGGCGTCGGCGGCGGCCTCGTCGTCCGCGGCGACGTGGTCGACGGCCGCAACGGGATCGCCGGCGAATGGGGGCACAACCGCCTTCCAGGGCTGTCGGACGCGGAGGCCGCGGCCCACCCGTGCTACTGCGGGCGCCTGGGGTGCCTGGAGCAGTTCCTGTCCGGCCCCGCGCTCGAGCGCCGCTACGCGGCCGCGGTCGGCGCGTCGCGCCCGCTCGCGGAGATCGCCGCGCGCGCCGACGCCGACCCGCACGCCGCGGCCACGCTCGACTGGCTCGTCGACGCGCTTGCCCGCAGCCTGTCGGTCGTCGTGAACATCGTCGACCCGCATGCGATCGTCCTCGGCGGCGGGGTGAGCAACGTGCCCGGGCTCGCGCCGCGGGTGCAGGCGGCCCTGCCGGCCCTCGTCTTCAGCGACGGCTGCGACACCCCGGTCCTGCGCGCGGTGCACGGCGACTCGAGCGGGATCCGCGGCGCGGCCTACACCGCGACCTCGCGGCCCTCGGCGCTCGAGCGGTAGATCGCATCGAGCACCGACTGCACGCGGCGGCCCGCGGCCGCGTCGGCGTGGGGCGGCGTGCCGCGCTCGGCGAGCGCGCGGAACATCCGGTACTGCTCGTCCCAGGCGTCGTGCTCGACGTTCCCGGAGGCGAACTCGGGCACCAGGTCGGCCACGCGACCGCCCGCCTCGGTGGCGATCGAGAGCGACTTGCCGAAGATCTGGTAGAAGCACCCGCCCCGGTCGCCGAAGACGGTCATGCCGTTCGCCAGGTGCTTCTCGTCGACGTTCATCGCCCAGGTGACGTTGACCTCGATCGTCAGGCCTCCGGCGCAGCGCACGAGCGCCGTGGCGTGGTCCTCGACGTCGCAGGTGCCGTCGAACCGCGGCGGGCCGGCCCACATGAAGGTGTGCACGTAGTCCTTCATGCGCGGGCCGAAGTTGGCGTAGGTGGCGCCGCTCACGCGCTCGGGCGCGGGATTCCCCGTCAGGTGGAGCGCCAGGTCGAGGACGTGCACCCCGAGGTCGATGAGCGGCCCGCCGCCCGACATCGCCTTCGTCGTGAACCATCCGCCGAGCCCGGGCACCCCGCGGCGGCGGTACAGGCTGCACTTGACGTGGTAGATCCGCCCGAACGCGCCCTCGTCGATGAACGCCTTCACCGTCCGGCTTGCCGGGGTGCTGCGCGACACGAAGCCCACCTGCAGGCGGCCCTTGGTGCGTTCCATCGTGGCGATGATCCGGTCGCACTCGGCGACGCTCATCGCCATGGGCTTCTCCAGGAAGACCGTCTTGCCGGCCTCGAGCGCCTCGCAGGCGACGGCCGCGTGGTCGACGTTCGGCACCGCCACCACCACGCTGTCCACCTCGCGCATGGACAGCAGCTCCTTCACGGAGGCGCACACGCGCGCGCCCCGGTGCTTCGCGCCGAAGGCCGTGCCCTTGGCCGGGTTGACGTCCCACACGCCGGCGACCGGGATCCCCGCGCGCGCGGCGGTGTCCGCGTGCACGTTCCCGATCGCGCCGGCTCCGATGATTCCGAGCGTCATGGTCATGGCTGCGCCGGAAGATAGCCGCGCGTCCCCGCCCGCCGCGGCCTAGCATCCGCACATGACCGCTCCGCGCACGGTGATCGTCGGCGCCGGCATCGTCGGCCTGTCGACCGCGTACTTCCTGGCCAGGGCCGGCCGCCCGGTGACCGTCCTCGACCGCGAGCCGGTCGGCGAGGGCGCCAGCTGCGGCAACGCGGGCCTTCTCTCGATCGGCCACTACCCGCTCACGCGCCCCGGCGTCAGCTGGCGCGGGCTCAAGTGGATGTTCGACCGCAACGCGCCGCTCTTCATCCGGCCGCGTCCGGATCCGTCGCTCGTGTCGTGGCTGTGGACCTTCCACCGCCACTGCAACCAGCCCTGGCTCGACCGCTGCATGCGCGAACTGTGCGCGATGGGCTTCCCGACGCTTGCGCTCTTCGAGGAGATGATCGCCGCCGAGGGGATCGACTGCGACTACCGCCGGGACGGGTGGCTCGACGTCGTGATGGACCCCGCGAACCTGCCGCATGCCGAGGGCGAGGCGCGCGCCCTGGTGCCGCACGGCTACTCCTACCGCATGCTCACGGGCGACGAGCTGCGCCGCCGCAGCCCCTGCTTCGCGCCGGAGGTGGCGGGCGCGGTGTGGTACGAGGACAGCGCCCACTGCCACCCGGCGGACTTCATGCGCGGGCTCGCCGCCGCGTGCGCCCGCGCGGGGGTCGACCTGCGCATTCCGTTCGAGGCCGCCTCGGTGGTGCGTGACCGGGCCGGCCGCGCCGCCGGCGTGCGCGGCACCTCGGGCGAGGTGGTCGAGGGGTCCGACGTCGTGATCGCGGCTGGCGTCTGGAGCGACGGCCTGGCGCGCGACCTGGGCCTCGACATCCCGATGCAGGGCGCGCGCGGCTACCACCGGCAGCTGAAGGGCGTGCCCGAGCTGCCCTTCACCGGGTGCGTGCTCCACGAGACGTTCGTCGCCGTCACGCCGATGCGCGACGAGCTGCGCCTCGCCGGCACGCTCGAGATCCAGCCGGTCGGCCGGCCGTGGATGCGAAACCGCCTCGACACCCTGACGCGCGGCGCCTCTCGCTACATCCGCGGGATCGACCGCGGCCGGACGGTCGCGGAGTGGGCGGGCTACCGCCCGTGCAGCTCCGACGGCATGCCGGTCGTCGGCCGCGTGCCGGGCACGCCCGGGCTCTTCGTCGGCACCGCGCACGCGATGATGGGGATGACCCTCGGCCCGGTGACCGGTCGCGCGCTCGCCGAGCACGTGCTCGGCCGGCCGCAGTCGCTGGCACTGCCGATGTGCGACCCGGCGCGCTACTTCACCAATGCACCGCCGCGCGCCGTCGCGTCGGGGACGCAACGGCGCGCGGCGGATCCTGCGGTGCCGGCCGCATAGGCCGGCGCGGGTTCAGCGCTCGTCAGGGCTGCTTCGGGGCAGCGCCGGCCGGGGGAGCCGGCGGGGCGGGGGGCGTACCGCCCGCGGGTGCGCCGCCCGGGCCACCGGGCCCGCGCGGGCCGCCCACGCCGCCACCGGGGCCGCGCGGACCGCCCATGCCGCCGCCGGGGCCACCGGGGCCACCCATGCCGCCGCCCATCAGTTCCATCATCTGCATCTGCATCGCCTGCGCGAAGGCCGAGTTCGCCTCCTCGGTCGACTTGAACTCGCCGTCGAGCACGCGCTTGGCGGTGCCCTTGGCGGCGGTCGACATG
>JBJTJU010000218.1:0-9502 GCA_046096165.1 Phycisphaerales bacterium
TGCCGAACCTTGCGAGGCTTCTTGCGGAGGGAACACGCGCGGACCTGCGGACCCTCGAGCCGAAGCTGTCGCCGCTCCTCTGGTCCACGATCGCCACCGGGAAGACGGCCGACCGACACGGCATCCTGAACTTCGTCGAGCCGAGCCCGTCTGGGGACGGCGTGCGCGTGTCCTCGAGCACCTCGCGGCGCACGCGGGCGCTCTGGAACATCCTCACGCTGCGCGGGCTGCGCGTACACGCGGTGGGGTGGTACGCCTCGCACCCGGCCGAGCCGATCGCGGGCGCGTGCATCTCGAACCTCTTGATGGAGGGCGCGCCGTCCTCGCCCGGCGCAGCGTGGCCCATGCTCGAGGGGACCGTGCACGGGCCGGCGGGGCTCGCCGAGCGCGTGGCAGCCGCGCGCGTCGGACCCGCAGGGATCGACCGTGCGGCGCTGCGCGCGTTCCTGCCGACCGTGGCCCAGGCTGCGCGCGGCGACGACCGCGCCGCGACGCTCTCCAAGGAAGTGGCGCGGATGCGTTCGCTGCATGCGGCCGCGGTCGAGGCGCTCCGCAGCGGGCCGTGGGACTGCGCGATGGTCTTCCACGACACCATCGACACCATCGGCCACCACTTCATGGGCTGTCGCCCGCCGCGCATGCCGAACGCGAGCACCGCCGACCTGCGCACGTGGGGCGAGGTGATGGACCGCACGTATTGCGAGCACGACCGCCTGCTCGGCGAATTGCTCGAGGCCGCGGGGCCCGGGACCTCGGTGATGCTCCTCTCCGACCACGGGTTCCACTCCGGCGCCGACCGGCCGGTGATCGCCGACGTGACCAAGGAGGAGCGCGCGGCCCTGGAGAGCCGTTGGCACCGGGCGCTCGGCGTGCTGGTGCTCGCAGGCCCGGGATTCAAGGCAGGTGCGCAGGTGGCGGCGCCGACGCTGCTTGACATCGCTCCGACGGCGCTGGCGGCGCTGGGGCTTCCGGTGGGCAAGGACATGGCGGGACGCGTGATCGCCGAGGCGTTCGACGTGGCACCCGCGATCGAGACCGTGGAGTCATGGGACGCCGAGCCCGGCGAGGCCGGCGAGCATCCGGCCGAGATGCGCCAGGACCCGTTCGAGGCGGCCGATGCGCTGCGTCAGCTCATCGACCTGGGCTACATGGCCGACCTCGGCGACGACCAGAAGAAGCTGGTGGAACTGACGCGGCGCGAGAGCCGCTTCAACGAGGCGGTGGTGCTGATGACGACGGGGCGCCCGTTGCAGGCCGTGCCGATCCTCTCGGCGCTGGTCGAGGAACGGCCGGACGAGGTTCGGTACCGGTCGTCGCTGGCGCACGCGTCGTTCGCGGCCGGGGACCACGACGCCTGCCTGCAGGCGGTGGCCGCCTGGGACGCCATGGCTCCGGGGTCGGCCGATGCCGCGGTGCTGCGCGTGGCGGCGCTCTCCGGCCTTGCACGGACCGACGAGGCGGCGCATGCACTCGCGGCGTTCGAGGCCGCGCACGGCACGCAGCCCGAGCACGCGCGGACCATGGCGGAGCTCTGCGCGCGGCTGGGACGGTGGAAGGAGTCGCTGGCCCACGCCACGCGCGCGCTGGCGCGCGAGCCGGGGCTGCCCGAGCCGCACCTTGCCGCGGCGCGCGCGGCGCTCGAGCTCGGGGACTTCGAGTCCGCGGCCGAGCATGCGCTCGACGCGGCGGAACGCTCGATGGTGGTTCCGGAGATCCACTTCGTGCTTGGCGCGGCCCTCGCGTGGGGCGGCGAGGTGGAGCATGCCGCGCGCAGCCTGGACGTCGCGCTCACGCTGGCGCCCGGCTACCGCGAGGCGGCCGAGTTCGCGGCGGCCGTGGCGGAGGCGCGTGGCGACCGGGGGGCGGCGGCGGCGCATGCCGCGCGCGAAGCGTCGTCGACCGCGATGCATGCCGGTCGTCCATCTGCGCGCGCCGCCGCGGCGTGGCGCGCCTCGCGGGCGTCCTGAACGTCGGGCCCGGTAGCCTCGGGCCATGATGTCCGCCGCCGCCGTTGCCGCGCTCGTATTGCACTTCGCGCCTCCCGAATCGGGCACGCGCCCCGCGCCTCCCGCCCCGGCGGCGGCACCCTCGGCGCCCGCCGGCCTGTCTCGTGCGAACGCAGACGCGGCGGTGAAGGCGGCGCTGAAGTCGATGCAGAAGTCGCAGCGCGCCGATCGTGCCGCCGAGCTGAAGGGGGGCGTCATTGCCGCGGCAGGCATGAAGATGCGGATCTGGGCGCGCGAGTTCGGCCGCATGGCCGGTGACGAGCTGCGCCCGCTCTGGATCTCGATGCATGGTGGCGGCGGCGCGCCGGCATCGGTCAACGACGCGCAGTGGGAGAACCAGAAGCGGCTCTACTCGCCGCCCGAGGGCGTGTACGTCGCGCCGCGCGCACCCACCAACGAGTGGAACCTCTGGCACCAGGGCCATGTCGACGCGCTCTTCGACCGGCT
Source organism: Phycisphaerales bacterium (assembly GCA_046096165.1). Taxonomy (GTDB): domain Bacteria; phylum Planctomycetota; class Phycisphaerae; order Phycisphaerales; family SM1A02; genus UBA966. Next base: position 2,454 of record JBJTJU010000218.1, read on the forward strand.
GATCGAGAACCTCGTGATGTGCGAGCGCGTCGACCCCGACCGCATCTACCTGATGGGCTACAGCGCCGGCGGCGACGGCGTCTACCAGCTGGCGCCGCGCATGGCCGACCGCTTCGCGGCCGCGGCGATGATGGCCGGGCACCCGAACGAGGCCGTGCCGGACGGGCTGCGCAACCTGCCGTTCTCGATCCAGGTGGGCGCGCTCGACGCCGCGTTCGACCGAAACACCGTGGCGGCCTCCTGGGGCGAGCGCCTCGCCGCGTTGCAGCGCGCCGATCCGGGTGGCTACGTCCACGACGTGCAGATCCGCCCTGGCAAGGGCCACTGGATGGATGGCCAGGATGCGTCGGCAATCCCGTGGATGGCCAAGCACGTGCGTGATCCGCGGCCACGCCGCATCGTGTGGGTGCAGGACGACGTGGTCGAGCCGCGCTTCTACTGGCTGGCCGTCGACCGCCCGCAGGCGGGGCAGCGCATCGTGTGCGAGCGCGAGGGGCAGGAGATCCGCATCCTGGCGGCGCCGTCGGGCCTCGGGGTGACCGTGCGGCTCGACGACGAGATGGCCGACCTCGATCAGGACGTGCGGATCACCTTCGGCGGGCTTGAACTGTTCCGTGGCCGCGCGCCGCGCTCGAAGGCGACCATCGAGCGGGTGCTGAAGGAACGCTTCGACCCGAAGTCCGCGTTCACCGCCGAGGTCGAGGTGCGCATCCCGGAGGCTGCCGCGGCGCCACCCGTCACCACACCACGTTGAGCTGCAGGGTGAGCGCCACCGCCGTGTCGTGCTCGGCGTTGAACGTCGGGTCCAGGATGACCTGCAGGTCGGGCTGGACCGTGACGGTGGGCGTGACCTGCAGGACGTAGGTGAGCTCGAAGCCGTACTCCTGCGGGTTGGGCGTGCCCGGGAGCGCGGAATCGAGCCAGTAGAAGCCCGCGGCGAGGTACGCCTGCTGGCTCCGGAAGAACGCCGTGTCCCGCGGGCCCACCAGCACCACCCCGCCCGCGAACGAGGCCTCGGTGCCGCCGAGCTGGGTGACGTTCGAGTTGCCGAAGCCGCCGCGGGCGAAGACCGCGAGCGCGCCGTCCTTGCCCAGTCGCTGCTCGACGTTGAAGACGACGCCCGCCCCGGTGCTGCCGTTCACGGTGGCGACGAACGGCACCGCGCGGAAGATGCCGGGCCCGAGCCCGAGGAAGTCCTCGGCGATGAGGCCGAACTCGAACGTGTTCGTCCAGTTGTCGCTCGAGAGGTTCTCGAACGCGGGCTTGCTCTGCGGCGTGTTGTTGGCCGCGCTGCCCCACATGGCGTAGAACCACTCCGTGGGCTGCCACTGCACCACCACGCCCATCGACTGGAACGACCACGGCAGCAGCGACGGCGTGACGAACTCGTAGTTGAGCAGCTGGTTGTACTGGTTGTTCGCGTACGTGTTGAGGTCGAGGTAGTACTCCTGGTTCAGGAAGCCCGCGGTGACCACGAGCTCGCCGTCCAGGAACGACTGCTGCCACGCCAGCTGCGCGATGAAGATGTCCTGCTGGTAGTCGACGCCCAGCGGGTAGCCCTGCGCGCCGATGCTCTGCCTGGGTCCCTGGAACTCGGCGTCGTAGCCCAGGCCGCTTCCCGCCGATGCGGCGAAGGTGAGCCAGCCGGAGGTGCCGCCCATCTCGTCCGTCGAGAAGACGTTGAGCGTGCCGTAGAAGTCCATCGAGTAGTAGTTGAAGGTGCTGCGCGCGCCCGACTGCGCGCCCGTCACCCCGACGAAGTCGTACGACTGCCACAGCCCGTAGTTGATGCCGTACTCCGAGAGCGCGTTCTTCACCGCCTGCGCGGCGTCGGAGACCGGGTCCTGCTCGACGAGCCCGCCGGACTGCAGGCACTGGTTGCCGACGAGGTTCGCCGACGCGAGGTACGGCATCATCCGCGGCTGCTCCACGGGGAACATGCGCACGCCCGGGCGGATGGCCAGTTCCCGGGGCGGCCCCTGCTCGAGCGACTCCTCCAGCGCGCGCGCGGCCTCGGCCGGCCCGGCCTGGCGCATGCTGCGGTCCGGCACCACGGGCGCCGCAGGAGCGCCCGCGGGCGGAGGCGGCTCGCCCGGGGGCGCTGCCGACTGGCAGAGCGCGGCGGCGGTCAGGACTGCGGCGAGGGCCATCGGGCGGCGCAGCGTAATCCGGCGCACGGGTCCCGGCACGTGCGGTGCCTATCCTGCCGGACCGGAATTCCCCACATGCACCCACTCGCGCGCATCACCGTGGCCCTGATCCTCCCGTGCCTGGGCCACGCCTGGGCGTGCACGGATGCCGGCGCCTCCTCCCAGCAGCAGCCCGACATGAAGAAGACGCAGAGCATCTCCGCCTCCGGATACGACGTCACGCCGCTCCCGAAGGACACGGTGAAGGCGCTGGCCGCGAAGCTCGACCCCGAGGCGTACCGCGTGACCCAGCGCGCCGGCACCGAGCCGGCCTTCTGCGGCAACCTGCTCGACAACAAGAAGCGCGGGACCTACGCGTGCATCGTGTGCGGGCTGCCGCTCTTCTCGAGCGAGCACAAGTTCAACTCGGGCACCGGCTGGCCCAGCTTCCACTCCCCGGTCGACCCGGCGCACGTGGCGCAGAAGGTGGACCGAAGCCACGGCATGGTGCGCGACGAGATCAACTGCGCACGCTGCGACGCGCACCTGGGGCACGTCTTCGACGACGGCCCGAAGCCCACCGGCATGCGCTACTGCCTGAACTCCGCGGCACTGCGCTTCTACGACGCCGGTTCGCTGCCGCGCGACGCGTTCACCAAGGAGCCGACCGGCCTCGCGCGCGGCGACGCCGAGCAGGCCGGCTCATCCGCCAGCCCCGCCGCACCCGCCGCCAAGGAGCCCGCCATGACCACGTCCGTCGAGACCGCCTACTTCGCCGGTGGCTGCTTCTGGGGCGTCGAACACTGGTTCCAGCTCTGCCCCGGCGTGAAGAGCGCCGAGAGCGGCTACATGGGCGGCAAGACCGACAAGCCCACGTACAAGGAGATCTGCCGCGGCGACACCGGGCACGCCGAGGTGGTGAAGGTGGTGTTCGATCCGAAGAAGGTCACCTACCGCCAGCTGCTGCAGGGCTTCTTCATGATGCACGACCCCACGCAGCTCAACCGCCAGGGGCCGGACGTCGGCGACCAGTACCGCTCGGCGATCTTCTGCACCACGCCCGCGCAGGCCGCGGCGGCGCGCGCGACGATCACGGAACTTGCCGATGCGGGCAGCTACGGCGGCAAGCGCATCGTGACCCAGGTGGTCGAGGGCGGCACGTTCTTCGCCGCCGAGGACTACCACCAGGACTACGTGGAGAAGACCGGCCGCGCCTGCCATGGCTCGAACCCGTGGCCCACGGTGTTCGGCGCCACCTCCCCGGCGCCGGCGCACTGAGCGTTCCGCGTGCGCCGCGTGCGGTCCATGCCCGTGCGTGCGGCGGCGGCCCTGTGCGCCGCGGCGGCGGTGCAGCCGGCGTGGGCCGGCGGACCGGCCGTCGAGGCATATGTTGAGGCGGTGAACCGCGTGCCGACGGCGGCGGCCCTCGCACGGTGGCACGAGCTGCTGGGCTCCGAGCCGCACGTGGCAGGCACGGACGGCGACTGGCGATGCATCGAGCGGCTGCGCACGGCGTTCGTGGCGATGGGCCTGCGGACCACGGTCGAGGAGTTCGAGGTGCCGCTTCCGCGCCCGGTGTCGGCGCTCGTTGAGATCGTCGGCGCGGGTGACCTTCCCGAGGCTCCCGGCGGGCGGCGCGGCGTCGTGCCGCTGCCGGTGGTGGAGCGCAACCTTGCCGAGGATCCCGCGTCGGCGCACCCGGGGCTCACCTTCGGCTGGAACGCCTTCAGCGCACCGGGAGACGTGACCGCCGGCGTCGTGTACGCCAACTACGGCACGAAGGCCGACTTCGACCGCCTGCGCGCGCTCGGCATCGACTGCCGCGGCAAGGTGGTGCTGGCCCGCTACGGCGGCAACTTCCGCGGCTTCAAGGTGCGCTTCGCCGAGGAGGCCGGCGCGGCGGCCGTCCTGATCTTCACCGATCCCGCCGACTCGGGAACGGGCAAGGGCCCCGTGTGGCCGGAGGGTGGCTGGGCGAACGACACCTGCATCCAGCGCGGCTCGGTGCTGGTCGGTGAGCAGCCCGGCGATCCGACCACGCCGATGCGGCCATCGGTGGAAGGCGTGCGCCGGCGTTCGCTGGATGAGTCCGGGCTTCCGCGCATCCCCGTGCAGCCGATCGGCTACGCGGCCGCCTCCGAGATCGTGCGGCGCATGACCGGCGCACCGGTGCCGAAGGATGCCGGCTGGACCGGCGGCATCCCGTTCGAGTACCGGCTGGAGGGCGGTGACGCCCTGCGCGTGCGCGTGAAGGTGGAGCAGGACCGCGCGCTGCGCACGAGCGCCAACGTGATCGGCGTCATCCCCGGGCGCACGCATCCGGACCAGTGGATCATCGTCGGCTGCCACCACGATGCGTGGGGCTTCGGCGCCGCGGACCCGCTGGCCGGCACCGTGGCCCTCATGGAGTGCGCGGCGAGCTTCGCGGCCGCGGCGCGTGACGGGCTGGCGCCCGAGCGGACGCTGGTGTTCGCGGCGTGGGGCGCGGAGGAGTTCGGCATCTTCGGCAGCACCGAGTGGGCCGAGGCCAACCGCACGCGCCTGCAGCGCAGCGCCGTGGCGTACGTCAACCTCGACATGGCGTCGATGGGGACCGAACCCGGTGCGTCGGGGTCCCCGAGCCTGCGCGATGCGTTCCTGGGCGCGGCCGTGCGCGTGCCCGCGGCCCGCGGCGACGCGGGCGAGACCGCCTACGACCGCCTGACGCGAGGCGGCACCCGCGCCGCCGGGTTCGGCGACCTTGGTGGCGGATCCGACCACGTCGCGTTCAACTGCCACCTCGGCGTGCCGTGCGTGGCGATCGGCGCGGGCGGTGCGCCGGGGTCGAGCTACCACTCGAACTACGACACCATCGCCTGGTACCGCGCCACGGTGGGCGCCGACTACGAACCCGCGCTGATGGTGACGCGGATGACGAACGCGTTCGTCGCCATGCTCGCGCAGTCACCGGTGCTGCCGGCCGGTGCCGCGCGCCACGGCCATGATGCGCTGCGCGTGCTCGACGCACTGCGTTCACGCGCGCCCGAAGGGCCGGCCGCCGGTGCGATCGACGCGCTGCGCGCGCGGGCGCAGCGCACCGCCGACGCGGGCGCCCGCCTCGATGCGGCGATCGTCACCGCGGGGTCGACCCTGTCGCCGGCCGCGCGCGCGCGCATCGATGCTGCCCTCGTCGAGCTCGATCGCGCATGGATCGACCCCGCGGGCCTCGACGGCCGGCCGTGGTTTCGCAGCCTGCTTGCCGCCAGTGACCGCGACAGCGGGTACGCGGCCGTGATGCTGCCGCTCCTTGCCGAGTCAGTCGATTCCGGTGACGCGGAGCGCGTGCGGGCCGCCGCCGAGCGGTACCAGCGGGTGTTCGACCGGCTCGACGCCGCCATCCGGCGCGCCGCGGCCGACGTTCCAGGTGGGGCTGTGCCGGGGCGTAGGGTCCCGAAACCACGCCACGCCGGAGCCGCTCGTTTGCCTCCCGGAGCATCCGAGAACATCTTCGGGGGTCGGGCGATCCGCCTCCGACGGGCAGGCGTATCGTTGACGGACTCGCCATGAAGACCCTCACGTCGACCGTCGTGCTCGCGCTCGCCGCAGCCTTCGCCGCCCCCGCCGACGCACAGGCCCTCCGGACGACGCGCATCGTCGCGTCCGGCCTGACGCTGCCCACCTACGTCACCCATGCGCCGGGCGATGCTTCACGGCTGTTCGTGCTCGAGAAGCCGGGCCGGATCCGGATCGTCGACCTGGCGACGAACACCCTCCGGGCGACGCCGTTCCTGACGGTGGCCGTCGCGGGCGGCACCACGACGAGCGACGAGCGTGGGCTCCTTGGCCTCGCGTTCGATCCCGGCTACGCGACCAACGGCCAGTTCTACGTCTACTACACCGGGTCGGGCACGAACGTGCTCGCCCGCTACACGGTGTCGAGCGACCCGAACGTGGCCAACGCCACGGGCGTGGTGATGATGTCGTGGTCGGATCCCTTCACGAACCACAATGGTGGCTGGATTTCCTTCGGCCCCGACGGGAACCTCTACATGGGCGTCGGCGACGGCGGCAGCGCCAATGACCCCAACGGCAACGGCCAGAGCATGGCCACGCGCCTCGGCAAGATGCACCGCATCAAGCCGACGGTGGGCGGTGCATCGCCGTACTACACGGTGCCGGCGGACAACCCCTTCGTCGGCGGCACCAACACCACCGACGACACCTTCTGGGCGATCGGCCTGCGCAACCCCTGGCGCTGCGCGTTCGACCGCCAGACGGGGGACCTGTGGATCGCCGACGTCGGCCAGGACCTGATCGAGGAAGTCAACTTCCAGGCGGCCGGCGCCGTGGGCGGCCGCAACTACGGATGGCGCTGCATGGAGGGCGCCAACTCGACCGGGCTCTCCGGCTGCACGCCGAATTCGCCCACGCTCACGCTGCCGATCCACACCTACGGGCACTCGACGGGCACCTCCGGCGGGTTCTCGCTCACGGGTGGCTACGTCTACCGCGGCTGCCGGATCCCCGAGCTGCAGGGCACCTACTTCTTCGCCGACTACGTGAACAACAACGTCTGGACCTTCCGGTACGAGAACGGCGTCAAGACCCAGTTCACGCTGCGGAACTCCTCGATGACGCCATCCATCGAGGGTGCGACCGTCAACCAGATCGCCTCGTTCGGCGAGGACGCCAACGGCGAGCTGTACATCGTCGACCACGGCGGTCAGATCTACAAGATCATCCCGGCCGCCGGCGACGGTCCGTGCGCGCCGCCGCCCGTCCCGGGCGACTTCAACGGCGACGGCGTGGTCGACGGCAACGACCTCGGCATCATGCTCGCGAACTGGGGTGCCTGCGTGGGATGCCCCACCGACATGAACGGCGACGGCGCGGTCGACGGCAACGACCTCGGCCAGCTGCTGGGGCTCTGGACGCTGTGAT
>JBJTJU010000219.1:0-6475 GCA_046096165.1 Phycisphaerales bacterium
AGATGTGGAGCGTGTGCGGGCAGACCTACCCGCGCCTGGTGGATGCGCAGGTGCTTGGGTCGCTGGCCGTGGCCGCGGCGGCGGTGCACAAGTGCTGCAACGACCTTCGGCTCCTGGCCAACCTGAAGGAAGTGGAGGAACCGTTCGAGAAGGACCAGATCGGGTCCTCCGCCATGGCCTACAAGCGAAACCCCATGCGCTGCGAGCGCGCGACGGGGCTTGCGAGGTTCGTGATGAACCTGTCGGGCAACGCCCTGGACACCGCCGCCACGCAGTGGCTCGAGCGCACGCTCGACGACAGCTCGAACCGCCGGCTCAGCCTGCCCGAGGCGTTCCTGGCACTCGACGGCGCGCTTGACATCCTGGCCAACGTGCTGGGCGGGCTGGTGGTGCACCCGGCGGTGATCCGCGCGCACCTGGAGGCCGAGCTTCCCTTCATGGCAAGCGAGGACATCCTGCTTGCCGCCGCCGCGCGCGGGGCCGACCGGCAGGAGGCCCACGAGGCGATCCGCCGCCACAGCCTGGAGGCCGGCCGCCGCGTGAAGGACGAGGGCGCGCCCAACGACCTGCTGGACCGCCTGCGCAAGGACCCGATGTTCGCGGGGCTTGACTGGGGCAAGGTGACCGACCCCGCCGCCTACGTGGGGCGCGCGCCGGCGCAGGTGGACCGCTTCGTGGCCGAGGTGGTGGACCCGATCCGCGCGCGCTACGCCCACGCCATCCGCGAAGAGGCCGAGCTCTCCGTCTGAGGACGCCCCATGGCCCTGCCCCGACTCAGCCCCGACAGCACCGTGCTCCTGGTGGTGGACGTCCAGGAGCGGCTCATGCCCACCATCGACGCCGCCGCGCGGGTGGAGGCCAACTGCGCCATCCTGGCGCGCGCGGCCGGGGTGCTTGGGATGCCCGTGGTGTGCACCGAGCAGTACGTGAAGGGCCTGGGGCACACCGCGCCGCACGTGCGCGGCGCGCTGCCGGCCGGGGCGAAGGTGTTCGAGAAGACCCGCTTCAGCGCCGTCACCCCCGAGGTGCGCGCGCACCTGGTGGCCCTGCACCGCCCGAACGTCCTGGTGTGCGGCGTGGAGGCCCACGTCTGCGTGCTGCAGACCGTGCTCGACCTGGCCGCCGGCAGCTGGCACCCCTTCCACGCCACCGACGCCATCTCGGCCGGCCAGCCCGACCAGGTGGCCCCCGCCTTCCGCCGCATGGAACGGGCAGGGTCACTCCCCACCGGCACGCTGGGCGCGATGTACGAACTGATGGGCGACGCAGCCCACCCGGCGTTCCGGGAGGTGCTGCAGTTGGCCAAGCTGGTGCCGAAGGGCGCCTAGGCCCTTACTCGTCGCCGCCTTCGCCGGGGCCGCGCAGGTTCAGGATGTCCTGGCGCACCTTCTGGGCCCACTCCTTGATCTCCTGCATGGTCTTGCGCACCCGGGTGCCGGCAGCCTTGTTGCCGCCGACGGCCTTCTTGACGTCCTCGTCGCACTCCGCGATGAGCTTCTTCATCTGCTCATAGGCTTCCATGGCCATGTCTTCGCTCCTGGAGGGTTTGGGGTCTGTCGCGTGCGGCGGCCGCGTCCAATGGCCATCCGCGTGAGACCGAAGCCTACCCGCCGGAACGTCCGCTTGTCGGGAATTCGCGGAAAGAACCCCCCGTGGGGCGGCCCCAGGGGCGGTTCACCCCCGATTGCGCGCTGCCAAGGCCATGTTTATCCTTTGCGCCCGGAGGCTTCCCCGTGGCACAAGACCTCATCGTCGACCTGGCCGGCGTCAACCTGAACGGCTTGATGCATGGGAAGGATGACCTCGACCGGGACCTTCCGCAGACCGGCCACATGCGCCACTGCGACGGCATCATCTGGCACAACCCCGACTACACGCACGCGGTCGGGTTCAAGGACGCGCGTCCGGACGAGTTCTGGGTGGCCGGGCACATTCCCGGGCGGCCCCTGCTGCCGGGCGTCCTGATGATCGAGGCGTCGGCGCAGATGGCAAGCTTCCTGAACACCCGCAGCGGGCGCGTGAAGGGGTTCCTGGGGTTCACCCGCTGCGATGACGTCAGCTTCCGCGGGCAGGTGGTGCCGGGGGACCGGCTGCTCCTCTTCGCCAAGATGATCGACTGCAACCGCCGGCGGTTCATCTGCCACTGCCAGGGCGTGGTGGGCGACAAGCTGGTGTTTGACGGCAAGATCACCGGCATGACCATGTAGCGCCGGCCGGGTGGTCGGCGTAGCGTGAACGGCCCCATGTCGCTGCCGCCCCTGAGGTTCCGGCCGATCCTGAAGCCCCGCGCGTGGGGGGGTTCGGGGCTGCGCGCGTTCGGCAAGCATGTGCCCGCGGGGGTGGCGGTCGGCGAGAGCTGGGAGATCGCCGACCTGGCGCCACCGGTGGAAGACGGCGTGTCGCGCGTCCAGGGCGGCGCGTTCGACGGCAACTTCCTGAGCGCGATGCTGGAGACGCATGGCAAGGCGATCCTGGGGAAGATGCCGGCGGTCGGGGGGCGGTTTCCGCTGTTGGTGAAGTACCTGGACGCGGCCGACAACCTGTCGGTGCAGGTGCACCCGACGGCGGCATATGCGAAGGCGCACCCGGGCGCGCACCTGAAGACCGAGGCGTGGGTGGTGCTGCACGCGGCGCCGGGGGCGGCGATCTATCGCGGGGTGCGCGCGGAGGTGACGGCGGAGGGGTTTCGCCAGGCGTTGGCGGGGGGTGCGGGCCGCGCGGCGGGCGCCGGGGTGCTGCCGCTCTTGGTGCGCGAGCCGGTGGCGGCCGGGGATTGCGTGCCGCTTGAGAGTGGCTTGTGCCACGCGCTGGGGGCGGGCGTGCTGGTGGCCGAGGTGCAGACGCCGAGTGACACCACGTTTCGCGTGTGGGACTGGGACCGCGGGGATCCCGCGCGGCCGCTGCACGTACAGCAGGCGATGGACTGCATCCTGTTTGGCGCCGCGCAGAAGCTTGACGAGCAGCGGGTCACGACCCTCGATCGTGCGGGTGCCTTGTGGAGCGACGGCCTGCGCGCGGCGGTGGTGTGCCGCACGGCGTTCTTTGAGATCGAGCTGATCGAGGCGTCGCCCTCCGGCGATGCGGGGACGCTGACGTTCGAGGCGGCCGACGGACCCGAGGTGCTGATGCTTGGCCGCGGCGAGGCGGTGATGGAAGCGCACGGGTTGCGCGCGGAACACCTGAGTGCGGGCGATACGGTGCTGCTGCCGGCCGAGCGCGTGCCGACGACGGTTGATCTGTCGCCGGGTGCGATGCTGGTGCGCGCGTCGATGGCGGATGCCGGGCGAGGCGTGCGCGACGGGACGCGCGCGGGGGAGCGTGAGGCGTGATGGTGGGGGTGGTGACGAGCGTGCTGGCGGTGGTAGTTGCGCAGGTGCCGCCGGCGCCCGCGGACGACGCGCCCGCGCCGCGCGCGGCCCCGAGCGATCGCATGGCCGTGCCGCCGCCGTTCGTGCCAGGCGCGGGGGCCGCGGGCGAAAATAGGTCCGGGGGAACCCGGTCCAGTGTCCCGCCGCCGTACACGGCGGGCGCGCGGCAGTTCCTGGTGCAGCCCGGGCAGGACTGGGCGCACATCCGCCGCGAGCTTGAGCCGGGCGACGAGGTGATCTTCCCCGCGGGCTTCCACCTGCCGCAGAAGATCGAGGGCCTGGCGGGGACGCGCGAGAAGCCGATCGTGTTGCGCAGCCGCGACCCGATCGCGGGCGCCATCAGCTGCGCCGACTTCGGCTGGGAGTTCGTGCAGTGCAAGCACCTCCTCGTCGAGAACATGCTGTTCCTCAACCCCACCGAGGCCGCGATCGTGGTGGATGGCGGCGCCGCCCCGGGCCAGGCGCCCGGCGAGCGATTCCGTTCGGACATCGTGGTGCGCAACTGCACCGTGCAGGGCACCAAGCAGCGCGCGTCGCAGGATGGCGTGCGCGTGCGCGCGGCGGCCGACGTCACGCTCGATGCGCTGCGCATCGAGGGGTGGCAGGACGCGGCGGTCGAGGTGGATGATGTCTCGCGCGTCATGGTGCGCGGGCTGATGACGCTGCCGTCGCGCGCGAAGCCCGCGGCGCGCGGCGTGGCGGTGCTTGGGCGATCTTCGGAGGTGGTAGTGACCGGCGCGGCGTTCAACCGCGAGATCGGCGTGGGCGTGCAGGTGGGGTCACCCGGCAAGGACGTGTGGCCCGTGGAACGCTCGGCGGTCGAACGGTGCCTGTTCGACGGGCCGGGCGTGGCGCTGCGCATGCTGAACGCGCGCGAGTTCACGTTCGGGCGCGCCACCATCTATGAACCCACGAAGGCCGTCTACGAGGTGCCGGCCGACGCGGGGATCGTGGCCAAGGTGACCATCGACAAGATGCTGGTGACATGGACCCCGGGCGCGCTCGAGCGATTTTCGCCCGTTCCCGAGGGGTTTGCGGTGGACTCGATCACCCTTGGCGACAATCTCTGGTTCTCCGCGGAGCTCCCGACCGCATGGACGGTCCTGGGGGCGCCCGTTGGGTACCGGCGGGGCACCCAAGTGTCGGACGTGGACCCGACACTTGAGCCCCGCACATTGCGCCCAAAGAACCCGGACGCCAAGGGATACGGGGTGTTTGCCGGGGTGGCCGTGGCCCCGGCGGCCGGCGGCTGAGGGCTGCCCGGGCGCGTCCTGGGGCGGTTTGCCCTCCGGGGGTTTGGGTTATCATTTCCGCCCTTCCCCGCACTCCACTCAGTCAGCACGGAGCCACCAGTCACATGCCTAGCACCGGCACGATCAAGCAGGTCATCGGGTCCACCTTCGACGCCGAGTTCCCCGAGAACGCGATCCCCGAGATCTACAACGCCGTCACGGTCGACTTCGAGCTCAACGGCCAGAAGCAGACCCTGGTGGGCGAGGTTGCCAAGCACCTCGGCGGCGGCCAGGTCCGCTGCGTGGCGCTCGCCTCGACCGACGGCCTGCGCCGCGGCGCGGCCTGCGTCGACACCGGCACGCCCGTGAAGGTGCCCGTCGGCGAGGGCGTCCTCGGCCGCGTGTTCAACCTGCTTGGCCAGCCCGTCGACGAGCGCGGCCCGGTGCAGACCTCCGACTTCGCGCCCATCCACCGCCAGGCGCCCACCATCGCCGACCTGAACCCCAAGACCGAGGTGCTGCAGACCGGCATCAAGGTGATCGACCTCCTGTGCCCCTTCGTGCGCGGCGGCAAGATCGGCCTCTTCGGCGGCGCCGGCGTCGGCAAGACCGTCGTGATCCAGGAGATGATCGCGCGCGTCGCCCGAAACTTCGGCGGCTACTCGGTGTTCGCCGGCGTCGGCGAGCGCACCCGCGAGGGCAACGACCTCTGGCTGGAAATGCAGGAGGCCGAGTACACCGACGCGAGCGGCAAGAAGATGCACGTGCTCGACAAGGTGGCCATGGTGTTCGGCCAGATGAACGAGCCGCCGGGCGCCCGCCTGCGCGTCGCGCTGAGCGCGCTGACGATGGCGGAGAACTTCCGCGACAAGAGCGGCAAGGAGACCCTGCTCTTCGTCGACAACGTGTTCCGCTTCACCCAGGCCGGCTCCGAGGTGTCCGCGCTCCTCGGCCGCATGCCGAGCGCCGTGGGCTACCAGCCGACGCTGAGCACCGAGATGGGCGCCCTCCAGGAGCGCATCACCTCGACGAAGGACGGCGCCATCACCTCGGTGCAAGCCATCTACGTGCCGGCCGACGACCTCACCGACCCGGCGCCCGCCACCACGTTCACCCACCTCGACGCGTTCATCGTGCTCGAGCGCAAGATCGCCGAGAAGGGCATCTACCCCGCCGTCGACCCGCTGTCCTCCACGAGCCGCATCCTCGACCCGCAGATTGTCGGCGACCGCCACTACAAGGTGTCGCGCCGCGTGCAGGGCATCCTGCAGCGGTACAAGGACCTGCAGGACATCATCGCCATCCTCGGCGTCGACGAACTGAGCGAGGAGGACAAGCTCGCCGTGTCCCGCGCCCGCAAGCTCGAGCGCTTCCTCAGCCAGCCGTTCTACGTCGGCGAGGTCTTCACCGGCCTGCCCGGCGTCACCACCACGCTCGAGGAGACGATCGACAGCTTCGAGCGCATCTGCAACGGCGAGGGCGACAGCCTGCCGGAAAGCGCGTTCATGTACGTCGGCACGCTCGACGACGCGCGCAAGAAGCCCGAGACCCGGGCTGCGGCCGTCTCACCCACCCCCGCCCCCGTGCACTTCCCGGCCCCGGTGACCCTCGGTCGCCGGGGCCGTCGTTTCCGGGGTGCGCGGGCGGCGCGCCCGGGCGTGGTACCGTCCCGGCATGGCGATCGCGCTGCTCCTTTCGATGACGCTGGCGCAGGCCCCCGCCGCGCCGCCCGCGCAGCAGGCCCCGCCGCAGACCCCGCCGCCGAGGCTCGTGGACCGTCCGCGCCTGGTCCCCACGGAGATGTCCGGGGCGCGCCACAACCACCTGCGGGACGTCGAAGAGGCCGCACGGAAGGCCGAGCAACAGGCTGCGGAC
>JBJTJU010000220.1:0-7000 GCA_046096165.1 Phycisphaerales bacterium
GCCTCGACCGTCGCGGGCAGGTCGAGGATGCTCTTGGCGCCTGCGCTCACCACCGCGACCGGTGCGCGTGCCATCGCCGAGAGGTCGGCGCTGACGTCCGGGCGGTCGGTCCAGCCGCGGTGCACGCCGCCGATGCCGCCGGTGGCGAAGACGCGGATGCCCGCAAGCGCCGCGGCGACCAGCGTGCCCGCGACGGTGGTGCCGCCCGAGGCGCGCTGTGCGGCGGCGGGCCCGAGGTCGCGGGCGCTCAGCTTGCGGGCCGCCGTGTCGTGGGCCAGCCCCACGAGGGCCGGTGGGGCGAGGCCCACGTGGAGCGTTCCGTCGACCATCGCGACGGTCGCCGGCACCGCGCCGGCCGCGCGCACGGTCGACTCGAGCAGCATGCTCAGGGCGAGGTTCGCCGGAAGCGCGGCGTCCCACCCGGCGATGCCGCCCGGTGCCGCCACCGGCGTGCGCGGCAGCCCGTGGGTGAGGACGGCGGTCTCGAGCGCCACCACGGCGCGGTGGGCGCGCAGCGCATCGGAGACCTCGGGGGCGATCTCGATCGGCAGGCGCGGTCCGTCGCCGGTCATCGGCGCACGCTCAGCGGCGGCGGGTGCGCACCACGCCGCCGAGGCGCTTCATGGGCTGCGCAGACGGGACGACGCCGCCGGGGAAGGCGTTCGGGTCGACGGTCTTCGCGGCCGAGGGCGGCGTGACCGACGCCGACAGCCGGTTGCGCGCGTTGGCGAGCTCCTCGCGGCGGCGCTTCTCGGCCTCGCGGTAGCTGGCGACGTCGGAGGGCACGGGGCCGGGCGTGAAGTCGTCGTAGGTCTTCTGCGGGATCTCGATGTTGGCGAGCATCTCGATGCCCGACAGCAGGTCGCCCTGGTCTGGCTGGACGAAGGTCCACGCCACGCCGCCGCGCCCGGCGCGCGCGGTGCGGCCGATGCGGTGGATGTAGACCTCGGGATCCTCGGGCACGTCGTAGTTGATGACGTGGCTGATGTCGTCGACGTCGAGGCCGCGCGACGCCAGGTCGCTCGCCACCAGCACCGAGAGGCGCCCGCCGCGGAGCTTGTCCATCACGCCGTCGCGCTTGGACTGGTACATGTCGCCGTGCATGGCGTGCGCGTCGATCCCGTGCTTGGAGAGGTAGTCGGCCACCTGGTCGACGGTCCGCTTCATGCGGCAGAAGACGACGGTCAGGTCCGGCTCCTCGTGCTCCAGGAGGTGCTGGAGCAGGCGCTTCTTGTCCCAGGGCTCGACGCTCAGCCAGCTCTGGTCGACCGCCGCCACCGTGAGGCTCTTCTCGGTGGTGACGATCTTCTCCGGGTCCTTCATGTAGGTCCGGGCCAGCCGCTCGATGTCGGGGCTGATCGTGGCGCTCACGAAGATGGTCTGGGGCTTCTGCCGCATCGCGCCCAGGATCCGGCGGATGTCGTCGCGGAAGCCGATGTCGAGCATGCGGTCGACCTCGTCCAGGATGGCCACCTTGACGCGGTCGTAGGGCAGCATGCCGCGGCCGTGCATGTCCATCACGCGGCCGGGGGTGCCGACCACGATGGCGGGGCGGCGTTCCAGCGCCTTCGCCTGGGTGTTGATCGGCTTGCCGCCGTAGACCGGCACGGCCTCGATGCCCGTGTGGCCGCCGAGCTCCTTCACCTCTCGGCAGACCTGGATCGCCAGTTCCCGGGTGGGGACCAGCACCAGCGCGGCGAACTCGTCCTCTGGCTTCAGGAGCCCGAGCACCGGCAGGCTGAACGCCGCGGTCTTGCCGGTTCCCGTCTTCGCCTGTCCGAGGACGTCGCGGCCCGTCATCGCCACCGGGATGAGGGCGGCCTGGATCTTGGTTGGATGCTTGAAGCCCGCGGCCTCGGTGCCCTTCAGGACCGAGGCCGGCAGGCCAAGGTCACCGAAGGTCTTGCTGGTGTCGAACGTCTCTGAACTGACCATCCGTCGGGGCGTTTCTCGTTGGGCTTCGGGGCAGGCGGGGCGCCGCGCGGAACCGTCGTCGGGTCCGCCGCGGGGGTTTCATGGTAGGTTCCCGCCGCAGCCGATCCTAACAGGCGGAAGGCATGGATGCCGCCCGCATGACCGACAACAGCGTCATCTCCATCGACATGGATGCGGTGGACCACAACCTGCGCGTGGTCCGCTCGGTCGTCGGCCCGGGGTGCGAGATCAACGCGGTCGTGAAGGCCGATGCGTACGGGCTGGGGGCCCTCAGGATGTCGCGCCGCCTGCTCCAGGCCGGCGCCTCGATGCTCACCGTCTACAGCCCGTCGCAGGCCGAGGTCCTGGAGGGGCTCTCCTGCCCGGTGCTCGTCCTGCAGCCCGTGACCGAGCTCGAGCGCGGCGGCGCGCTCCACTCGATGCTGGTGGCCGGCCGGCTGCACCTGGTCGTGCATGACGTGCACCACGTGGCGCAGCTCATCGTGCTGGCGCACGAGCACGGCGTGCGGCTGCCGGTGCACGTGGAGGTCGACACCGGCCTGGTGCGCGGCGGCTGCGTGCCCGAGGAGGCGGCGCGCATCCTGCAGGCGGTGGCGGCGTCGCCGTCGCTGCGGCTGGCGGGCCTGATGACCCACTTCTCGCACGCCAAGGGAAGCGGCGAGCGCTGCGCGGCGCAGATGCGCGCCTTCGACCTCTTCGTCGACAGCCACCGCGGGCTGATCCCGCCGGAGTGCGTGACGCATGCGTCGAGCACCTACGCGATGCTGCGCGGAAGCGCGCTGCACGCGGGCATGGTGCGCGTGGGCATCGCATGGACCGGCCTCTGCGACGACGGCCCCGAGGACTGCGCACGTCCCGCGGCATGCGAGCGGTTCCGCCCGGTGCTGCGCTGGTCGAGCTCGCTGATCCACGTGCGCCGCGTGCCGCGCGGCACGTCGATCGGCTACGGATGGCTGTGGACCGCGCGGCGCGATGCGATGCTCGGCCTGGTGCCGGTCGGCTACGCCGACGGCTACCCGACGCTGCGCGACGGTTCCCCGGACGACTCGGCGGGCGCGACGCGCTGGGTGCGCATCGTGGCGGGCGACCGCGAGGCCGAGGCGCCGGTCGTCGGCACCGTGAACATGGACCAGCTGTGCGTCGACCTGACGGGGCTCGAGCACGTCCTCGCGGGGCTGCCCAACGGCGGGCTCGGTGCGGACGTCGAGCTCTACGGCACCGACCGCACGGCGCACAACTACCTGCCCACGATCGCGCGGCGCACGGGGCTGCGGCCGTACGAACTGCTCTGCCGCCTGAGCGCGCGCATCCCCCGCGTGGCCGTCGAGTCCAGCGGTCCGATCGCGCGCGTGGAACAGGCCGCACCGCGCATGGCGCGGCGCGCAAGCCCAGACCTGCCCTGACGGGCGCGGGTCAGCGCTTCGAGAACTGGTAGCGACGGCGGGCGCCGGCCTGGCCGTACTTCTTGCGCTCGACCTTGCGGGCGTCTCGCGTCAGGAAGCCGTGCTCGCGCAGGATCGGCTCGGTCGACGGGTCGTAGGCCAGCACCGCGCGGGCGAGGCCCATCACCATCGCACCGGCCTGGCCGGTGAAGCCGCCGCCGACGAGGCCGGCGGTCACGTCCACCTTGCCCTTGACGCCGGTCTTCTCGAGCACCGCGAGCACCGCCTTGCGGTCCCGGTCCTCGGTGAGGTAGTCCTCGAGGGACTTCTCGTTCATCTTGATCTTGCCGCTGCCGGCGCGCACGCGCACGCGCGCGATCGCGGTCTTGCGGCGGCCGGTGCCCCAGAACCAGCCCTTGGAATCGGGTCCCTGGACGGCCTTGGCGGTGACGGTGGTCGTGGCGGTGGTCATGGTCGTGTGCGTAGTCGGGGGTCTGGGAACCGGTCAGCGGCGGGCGTTCGGGAAGTCGATGGCCTTCGGCTGCTGCGCCGCGTGGCCGTGCTGGGTGCCCTTCATGACGCGCAGGTTTCGGCGGATGCGGCGGCCGAGGCGGCCGCGGGGCAGCATGCGGACGATGGCTTCCTCGACCACGAGCTCAGGGCGCGAGGCCATCAGCGACTCGTAGGTGCGGACCTTCAGGCCGCCCGGGTAGCCGCTCCAGCGGGCGATCGACTTGGCGGCCAGCTTGTTGCCGGTGACGCGGATCTTGTCGGCGTTGGTCACGATGACGCAGTCGCCGCCCGCCACGTTGGGCGTGTAGTCCGGGCGGTGCTTGCCCATGAGGACGGTGGCGACTTCGGTGGCCAGGCGGCCGAGGATCATTCCTTCGGCGTTGACGACGTGCCAGTTGGGCTTGACGTCGGCGGCCTTCACGTGGGTGGTCTGGCGGGGCATGGATCGGTTCCTTCGGGGTCCGCCCGGCGATGGGCGGAGAATCGCGAAAGATAGGCGAACGGCCCCCTGCCTTCAAGGCGCGGTTCGGCGGGCCGCGTAGCCTGCCTCCGGCATGCAGGCCGAGACGAGGCGAACCGTGGTGGCGTGGGCCGTGATCGTGGCGTGTGCGGTGGCCGTGATCCGCGATCAGCGCAGCGACGACGATGCCGTGGGTTCCGAGAAGATCTCGGTCCAGGTGGCCATGCGGGCCGACCAACGGGTCTTCCTGCGCATGGCGGATGCGTTTGCCGCGCCGGACGCCGACCCGATGGTGCGTTCGCAGTTATCAGGCATCGAGACGCAGCTGCAGCCCGTGAACCCGGAGCAGCCCGGCGATGCCGTGGGGCAGGCCGTGGTGCTCGCGCGGATCGGCAAGCTCGACGAGGCACGCGCGCTGGTCGAGGACCTGCACGCGTCGATCGCCGATGGGCGCGTGGACGCCGAGCCGCGCGATCGCGAGGCGGTCGAGGCCGCGGTGACCGCGATCGCTGCGTGTGCGTCGCCCTCGGCCGACGCGCTGTCGGACGCGCAGGCGGACGTCCTGGTCGAGACGCTCGGCGAGGGCGGGCACGCGTTGGTGGCGATGGCGCGCGATGACCGCGATGCGCTCGGGGCGCGTTCGCTCGTCGGGGCCGGGGCAATGCTGGTGCTTGCCTTGATCGCGGTGGCGGGGATCGGGCTGGGGCTTGCGGGGCTTGCGGCGATCGCCGTGTTCGCGGTGCTTGCGGCCCTGGGGCGCGTGCGCGGCGCGGGGCCGCCGGCCGTCGGGCGCGCCTCGGTGCATGCCGAGGTGTTTGCCGCGTGGATGGTCAGCTACTTCGCGGCCAACCGCGGGATCGGCTGGGCCGTCGACCGCGTCGAGGCGCTCGGCATGCCGCGTCCGTCGACCGAGGCGATGCTGGCGCTGACGCTCGTGGTCGATGCCGCGGCGCTCGCGTTCGCGCTGTGGTGGGGAACGCGCCGCGGGCTCACGTGGCGTACGTTGCGCGCGCAGGTCGGGCTGACGCCGCCGCGCGTGTCGGACGTCCTGTGGGGCGTGGTGACCTACGCGATGGGAATCGTGTTCCTGGCGGTGGGCATCGGGCTTGCCCTGATCCTCTCGGCGCTCTTCGGCGAGGGGGGCTTCGGGGGCGTGAGCCACCCGATCCAGGGGCTGATCGCCGACGGCAGCGGCCTGGCCGTCCTGCTGAGCTTCGTGCTCGCCGCGGTGGCGGCGCCCATCGGCGAGGAGATCGCCTTCCGCGGCGCCCTCTACCGGAACCTGCGCGACACCTTCGGCCGCGCCTCGCCGCTCGTCGGCGCGGTCGTCGCCTCCGTGGTCGGCAGCGTGCTGTTCGCCGCGATCCACCCCCAGGGGTTCGTGTTCATTCCCGTGCTCGGCGGGCTGGCGCTTGCCTTCTGCATCTCGCGCGAGTGGACGGGCAGCATCAACCCCGCGATCGTCGCGCACGCCATCAACAACGCGGTGATGGTGGGGCTGAACGTGGTGCTGCTGAGGTAGGGGCAGCTCAGTCCTGCAGCTCGACCGTCCAGTACGCCTCGTCCAGGAACGCCTTCCAGCTCTGGTACTTGGGGCTCCCCAGTCGCAGCGTGATCGCCGGGTTGCGGCGGGGCTTCACCGGGTCGCGGATCAGCTTCATGCGCGCCTGGTTCGGCGTGCGGCCGCCCTTGCGCGCGTTGCAGCGCACGCAGGCGCAGACGAGGTTCGTCCAGCTGTTCTCGCCGCCCTGCACGCGGGGCACCACGTGGTCGAGGGTGAGTTCCTTCGTGGAGAAGTGCTTGCCGCAGTACTGGCAGCGGTTCTGGTCGCGCGCGTAGATGTTGCGGCGGTTCAGCTTCACCGGCTCGCGCGGCAGGCGCTCGTAGCCAAGCAGCCGGATGATCTTCGGGACGGCCATCACGATGCTGGGCGTCGTCACCCAGTCGTGGTCCTCGTGCTCGAAGGCGCGCTGAAACTCCGCGGCCTCGGCCCAGGAGGTGAGCGAGTAGCTGACGTAGCTGCCGGCCTCGACGTTCACCACCTCCGCCGCACCCTTGCAGAGCAGCGTGAACGCCCGGCGCGCGTCCACCACTCGGACCGCGCTGTACAGCTT
Source organism: Phycisphaerales bacterium (assembly GCA_046096165.1). GTDB lineage: Bacteria > Planctomycetota > Phycisphaerae > Phycisphaerales > SM1A02 > UBA966. The sequence continues at coordinate 6,405 of JBJTJU010000220.1, forward strand.
GTTCAGAACGAGGACGCGAGCATCAAGCACGCTCGCCGCAGTCATCCATGGCCTCCTTGCGCGCCGGATCCTCCGGCGTGCGGGGCATTGTACCCCGTGCGTGCGGTGCGGCCAGCGTCGACCGCCCGTCCGTGCGCCGCGGCCAGGCGCCGGGCGCTCAGCCGGCGCGGCCGAGCCACGCGAGCGATCCCGCGAGGCCCGCGCCGGGGACGGCGATGGGCACGCGTTCGGGGACGTGGCGTTCGATCAGCTCGAGGAGCCGCGCGCGGGGCAGGGCGCCCTCGCCGAGCGGGCACGTGGCGAGCGTGTCCGGGTCGGCGGGGTCGATGCGCACGTCCCGCAGGATGACGAGGTCGGCGCGTGGGCCGATCGAGGAAAGGAGCGACTGCATGTGGTCCTCGACGTCCGCGAGCATCGAGGGCTCGAGCAGCGCGCCGGGGTCGAGGGCGAGGCCGAAGGGGCGCGGGCCGTCCGGTGCCGGCGGCAGCAGCTCGAAGCGCTGGCCCGGGAAGAGCCGGTCGCACCACCACGTGAGCGCGCTGCGGGCGTCGCTGAGGACGTGGCGGGCGTGCGGCACCAGCACCAGTCGCTTGCCG
>JBJTJU010000221.1:0-5485 GCA_046096165.1 Phycisphaerales bacterium
CGCATCTCGGCGCGGCGGCGCATCGAGCAGCTCCTCGACCCCGGCACCTTCGAGGCCCGCGACGCCGACATGGCGCCGATGGACCCGCTCGGCTTCGTCGACCAGAAGCCCTACATCGACCGCCTGCGCGACATGCAGCGCCGCAGCGGCGAGATCGACGGCGTGCAGACCGGCACCGGCTTCATCAAGGGCCGAAAGGTGGTCGTCGGCGTCATGGACTTCACGTTCATGGCCGGCTCCATGGGAAGCGTCGTCGGCGAGCGCCTGACCCGCGCCATCGAGCACGCCACCGACCACAACCTGCCGCTCGTGATCGTCAGCTGCTCCGGCGGCGCGCGCATGCAGGAGTCGGGCTTCTCGCTGATGCAGATGGCCAAGACCAGCGCCGCGCTCGCGCGCTTCGACGATGCGGGCGGGCTCTACGTCTCGGTGCTCGCCGACCCGACCACCGGCGGCGTCACCGCCAGCTACGCCATGCTCGGCGACGTCATCTTCGCCGAGCCGCACGCCTTGATCGGCTTCGCCGGCCCGCGCGTCATCGCGCAGACCATCCGCCAGGAGCTTCCCGAGGGCTTCCAGACCTCGGAGTTCCTGCTGAAGGCCGGCTTCATCGATCGGATCGTGCACCGCGCCGCGCTGCGCACCGAGATCAGCCGCGTCATCGACTACGCCGGGAAGTGACGGGTGCCCGCACCCGCCGCGCCGATGACCGCACGCCGTGCCGCGGCCCTTGCGGCCGTGTCGGCGGTGCTCTTCGGGTGCGCCTACCCGCCGGTCGATGCCTGGCCGCTCGTGCTTGCGGCGCCGGTGCCGATGGTGCTGGTCCTCGCCGGCGCGGGCGCCGCATACGGCCTGCGCGCGGCACTCCCGTGGCGGGTCGTGGGCGCGGTGGCCGCGGTCGGCGTCATGAAGTGGCTCATCCTGCACTGGTGGCTCTTCCAGGTGACGCCCGCGGGCACGCCGGGGCTTGCCGCCTACTGCACGTTCCATGAGCTGGTCGGGCTCTTCGCTGTGGTCTCGTGCGCGCGCGTGCTGCCGGCGCGCGTGCCGTGGGCGGTGCTCCTGCCGGTGGCGCTCGGCGGCGCCGAGGTCTTCCGGACGCTCGTCCTCTTCGACGGCTACCCGTGGTTTCGGTGGGGGCACCCGCTCATCGAGCTGCCCATCCTGGTGCAGGGTGCCGACCTCGTGGGCGAGCTCTTCGCGTCGCTGCTTGCGCTCTCGATCGCGGGCGCTGCGGTCGACGTGCTGCAGTCGCGCGGCGAGCCGCTCGAGCACCGCCGGCGTGCCCGCCTGCCGGGCGTTGCCGTCGCGGGCGCGTTTCTGGCCTTCGCCGCGCTCTACGGCGGATGGCGGCTCTCGCAGGCGCCGGCCGGCCAAGGCCCGGGCATCCTCCTGGTGCAGACCAACCTCGCCACCAGCAACAAGGTGGCGTGGACCGCGCGCGACCAGATGCGCGACGTGCCGTCCTTCGTCGAGCTCACGCAGCGCGGCGCCGACGACTGCGCGACAAAGGGCCTACCCGTGGCGCTTGCCGTCTGGCCAGAGACCATGCTCGGCGGATTCGGCCTCGAGCCCGAGACGATCGCGCTGCAGGAGGCGAACGGCTGGTTCCCGGGAGACGTCTTCCGCCGCATGGTGTCGGGGCTCTCGGGGCGGATCGGTGCGCCGCTCCTCGTCGGCAGCCCCGCGTTCATCGGCCTGCGGCCCGAGGCCGACCGATTCCGCGGGGAGCGCCAGTTCAACAGCGCCTATCTCGTGGGCCCAGGCGCGCCCCCGTACCCGCGCTACGACAAGGTCTTCCTGGCCCCCTTCGGCGAGACCATGCCCTACATCTCGAACTGGGACTGGCTCGAGCGCGCGCTGCTCTCCGTCGGCGCCCAGGGCATGACCTTCGACCTCGACCGCGGCGGCGAGCCCGTGCGCTTCGAGGTGCCGTGGCAGGGCGGGGCGGTGCGCGTGGCCGTCCCGATCTGCTTCGAGGACGCCATGAGCTGGGTCTGCCGCGACCTCGTCTACCCCGCCCCCTCGGGCCGCGAGCGCCGCGCGGACCTCCTGGTGAACATCACCAACGACGGCTGGTACGGCTGGTTCGACGCCGGCCGCGCGCAGCACGTGCAGATCTCCCGCTTCCGCGCCATCGAGACCCGCACGCCCATGGTGCGTGGCGCCAACACCGGCCTCTGCGCGTCGATCGACTCCTCTGGCCGGCTCCTCGGCACGCCGCCCGCGCCGCGCTCCGCGTCGTGGATGCACGCGTCGCCGCCGCTCGACGCGCGCCGCGCGCCCTTCGCCTCCGTGGGCGAAGTAGGATCCCTCGCACTCATGGCCCTCTGCGGATCCATCGTCCTCGTGCGCCTCGTGCGCCCGCACCGCGTGCCGGCCGCCTCCGTGCGCGCGGCCGCGGCGTTCGTGATCGCCATCGGCACGGCGATCCTGGGCGTCGGCTGCGGCCCCGACCCGGCGGTATCCGACCAGCCCTGGTCGAGCCGCTCGCAGAGCGTGCCGCCCACGGGCGAGCCCACCCTCTCGGCGGCCACGGGCCGCGTGGTGGCAGAGCCGCTGCCGGTCGAGTCGAACGGCGACGCGCGTGCGGCGGCGGTCAAGCTGCTGCGCGAGGCCTGCGCCTCCGAGGTCCCGGTCTTCCGCGCCAACGCGCTCGAGGCGCTCGACACGTCGCCGGACGACCTGCGCGCCGTCGCGGGCCCGCTCCTCTCCGACCAGAACCGCGGCGTCCGCTTCGTGGCCGCGATGGCCGTCGGCCGCGCGAAGCTCGCCGACCTCGCCGACCGCGTGCGTCCGCTCCTCGTCGACGAGAGCGAGTCCGTGCGCGCCTCCGCCATCTATGCGCTCACGCGCATGGGGCAGCCGGTCGACCCCAGCCCTCTGGCCGCCATGGTGCGCTCCGACGACCCCGAGGTGCGCTCGAACGCCTACCTCATCCTCGGCGAGATGCGCAACGCCAGCGCCATCCCGATGATCCGCGACTCGCTCGGCAAGGGCATGCGCCAGGTGAACCCCGCGCGCGTGCGCATCGTCGAGCTGCAGGCGGCCGAGGCCCTGGCGCGCCTGGGCGAGGCCGACGGCATTGAGCCGATCCGCGCCGCGCTCTTCGCCCCCGGCGAGCAGGCCGAGTTCACGGCGCTGGCCGCGCAGCAGGTCGGTTCGCTCAAGGACGACGGCTCGCGCGCCATCCTGATGCGCCTGATCGATGGCACCGGCATCTCCGCGCGCCCGACCGAGGTGCGCATCTGTTGCGCGGTGGCGCTGGCGCAGATCAGCCCGCAGGACGCGCAGGCGGTGGTCAAGTTCTCGCGCACGCTCCTGAAGGACCGCGAGGCGTCCGTGCGTGCCCAGGCCGCCCTGGCCCTGGCCTATGCCGGGGGCCCCCCGGTGGTTCCGGAAATCGAGCCGCTCCTCTTTGACCAGGCCCCCTCGGTGCAGCTGGCCGCGGCAAAGGGGATCCTCGCCGCAACCGCCGCCCGTTGACAGTGCGTATGGGTTCCGTGTATTACTGATAACAGTCGCGGGTCCCTCCCGCGATGTTCGCTTGTCGCCCATCGAGGCATCCGACCGTGCACATCCTGACCAAGATCCTCGTCGTCGTCGTCTCGCTCCTGGTGGCCGCGCTGGTGCCGCTTGCCGCGGTCAGCTCGACCAACCAGTCCGTCTTCAAGAAGCAGGCCGCCGATGCGCAGGCCGCGATGAAGACCCGTGACGCCGAGAGCGCCGTCGCCAAGGACGCCTACAACGCGAGCCTCGCCGCCCTGCAGGCCAAGTCCGCCAGCCTCGAGGCCCAGCTGCGCGCCGCCACGATGGAGCGCGACAAGGAAGTGCAGATCCGCGCCGACAAGGAGCGCGAGGCCGAGCGCGCCCGCCTGGAGGTCGCCGACCTCAAGGGCCAGCTGAACGCCGCCAGCGCCAACGACACGCTGCAGACCAAGCTCATCGACGCCATGCGCCAGGACATCGAGTCCGCGCGCACGCAGTACCTCGCCGCCGAGAAGGCGCGCATGGAACTGCAGGACTCGCTCGCTCGCCTGCAGGGCGACCTCGACAGCGAGTCGGCCGCCCGCCGACAGCTCCAGGAGCAGCTGCAGCGCGTGAGCGACGAGAAGGAGCGCGCCCTCGCCGACGTCCAGCGCTACGCGGCCCTGCACGGGTCCGCCAGCCCCCGCGCCGGCGCCACCTCCGACGCGGGCCTGCCCGTCGTCGCCGACCGCTCGCTCAGCGCCACCGTCATCGACGTCAAGCGCGAGCCCGATGCCACCCTCGCCGAGATCAACGCGGGCAGCCGCGACGGCGTCAAGGAGGGCTGGGTGATGACCATCGCCGACGGCTCCAACTTCGTCGGCAACCTGCGCATCGTGCAGGTGGACGTGAACCGTGCCGTCGGCGTCGTCGAGCTCGAGGACGTCGATGCCCGCGGCGAGGTCAAGTCCGGCCACCGCGCCATCGCGCGCAAGGGCGAGTGAACCCATGGCCGACGCAGCAGCCAAGAGCGACGTCAAGCGCGCCAAGCCGCAGCTGAACGTCTACACGAGCCTCCTGCTCGTGGCCGTCCTCCTCGCGATCCTCGGCACCACCGTGGTCTCGCTGATGAACATGGACGCCACCGGCCAGGGGCCGCTCGACGTCGCCAGCGGCCGCTGACCGCGGCCCCGCATCCCGCACGCCATCCGCCGCCCTCACGGGTTCCCGTGGGGGCGGTATCCTTCGCGGCGATGGGCCCGGAAGGGCCCCCGGCGCGGCGGAGCCCGCGGCCGGCACCAGGCTTCAGGAAGGAGCGCACCGTGGCTCTCGAGTTCGACTGGCTTTCACGCCTCTTCAGCGTCGACATGGGGATCGACCTCGGGACGTGCAACACCCTCGTGTGCGTCCGGGGCGAGGGCATCGTGCTGAACGAGCCCTCGGTGGTGGCCGTGCGCAAGGGCACCAACATCGTGCTCAACGACGGCGACGCCGTCGGCTTCGCCGCCAAGGACATGCTCGGCAAGACGCCCGGCTCCATCAGCGCCATCCGGCCGCTGAAGGACGGCGTCATCAGCGACTTCGCCGTCACCGAGGCGATGCTCGGCTACTTCATCAAGAAGGTGAACGGCAAGAGCACGCGCATGTTCGGCCCGCGCGTGGTCATCGCCATCCCCTCGGGCATCACGAGCGTCGAGAAGCAGGCGGTCTTCGAGAGCGCCCAGCGCGCGGGCGCGCGCAGCGTGTTCCTGGTCGCCGAGCCCATGGCCGCGGCGATCGGCGCGGGACTGCCCGTGGCCGAGCCCACCGCCAGCATGATCGTCGACATCGGCGGCGGCACCAGCGAGATCGCCATCATCTCCCTCGCCGCGATCGCCGAGTGCGAGAGCCTGCGCGTGGCGGGCGACGACTTCGACGACGCCATCGTCAACCACATGAAGCGGGCGCACGGCCTGCTGATCGGCGAGCTGACCGCCGAGCGCATCAAGATCGAGATCGGCTCCGCCGCCCCCACCGG
>JBJTJU010000222.1:0-7410 GCA_046096165.1 Phycisphaerales bacterium
CTCGCAGCATGCAGGAGTCCCCGATCGGCACCCCGCGGGGAATCCGGATCCATCCGAGCGCGACCGTCCACCCCGGGGCGATCCTCGTCGGCGACGTCGACGTCGGTCCCGGATGCACGATCGGCCCGGGATGCCTCGTGCTCGGCACCACCGGCCCGGTGTCGATCGGCGCGGACTGCACGCTCATCGCCAACGCCACGCTCAACGGCCCGATCGTCCTGGGCTCGGGGAACGTCGTCTATCCGAACACCTGCCTCGGCTTCTCGCCGCAGGACCTCGGCTTCGACGCCTCCAAGGGCGGGTCCGGCTGCATCATCGGCGACCGCAACGTCTTCCGCGAGGGCGCCACCGTCCACCGGGGCAAGACCGCCGATCCCACCCGGATCGGCAGCGGCACCTACTGGATGGCCGGCTCGCACCTCGGCCACGACGGCATGGTGGGCGATGGATGCACCATCGGCGCGGGCTCCGTGCTCGGCGGGCACGTGCACCTCGAGCGCGACGTCACGGTCGGCGCCATGTGCGCGGTGCACCAGTTCGCACGCGCCGGCCACGGGGCCGTGCTCACCGACACCGCCGGATTCACGACGGGCCTGCCGCCGTGGTTCGTGTGCACCTCGATCAACGCCGCGACGGACATCAACCTCGACGGCCTACGCGGGGCGGGCGCCACGGAACGGATGGTGGCGTCGGTGCAGTGGGTGTACGACGCCCTCTACCGCGCCGACCGCACCCCGCAGCAGGCCATCCCCTCGCTCGAGGAGCGGCGCGAGGACGCGGTCGTCGCCGACTACCTGCGGTTCCTCTCGCTGGCGACGCGCGGCATCTGCCACGGCGCCGGACGACCGAACCGCGACGACCGTCCGCACGCGCCGCATGCCTCGGGCGACCTCACGGCCAATACACTGACCGCATGAGCCTGACCGCGCGTTCCTCACCCGCCGGCACGAGGATGCACCCCGGCGCCACCGTCCATCCCACGGCCATCGTGGAAGGCGACGTCGAGATCGGCTCCGGGACGGCCATCGGCCCCGGCTGCATGGTGCTCGGCACCCTCGGTCCGGTGCGGATCGGCGCAGGGTGCACCCTGGTGGCGCGTGCCATCGTCAACGGCCCGATCGTCCTCGGGGACGGGAACGTGCTGTATCCCGGCGCCTGCCTGGGATTCGCGCCCCAGGACCCCGGCTTCGACCCGAGCGCCCCCGGACCCGGCTGCGTCATCGGCCACCGCAACGTCTTTCGCGAGGGCGCCACCGTCAACCGCGGTGCGACCGACCGGCCAACGCGCGTCGGCGACTCCAACTACTGGATGACCAACACGCACCTCGGCCACGACGCCTTGGTGGGCAGCAACTGCATCTTCGCGTCCGGCTGCGTCCTCGCCGGGCACGTCGAGGTCCAGGACCGCGTGATCATCGGCGGCTGCACCTCGATCCAGCGGTCCGTCCGGCTTGGGCGCGGTTCGTTCGTAAGCGGCACGATCTGCCTCGGGCTCGACCTGCCGCCCTGGTTCACCGCCACCGCCGACAATCTCGTGGCCAGCATCAACCTGGTCGGCCTGCGCCGGTCGGGCGCCGGACGCGAGGCGATCGACGCCGTGCGCTGGGCGTTCAGGACGATCTACCGCAGCGGCGCCACGCCGCAGCAGGCGATCCCGCTGCTCGAGGAACGGATCTCCGAGCCCGCCATCGCCGAGTGCGTGGCCTTCATGCGCGCCACCACGCGCGGCATCTGCCACGGCGTCGGCCGCGCCGGCCGCGGGGCGGCCGCTGCCGCCGTGGACGAGTGAGCGCCGCCGCCATGCGCGTCTGCGTGCTCGGCTCGGGCAGCTCCGGCAACTGCACGGTGGTCGAGGGCCCCGGCGGCATCGTGCTGCTCGACGTGGGCTTCTCTCCGCGCGAGACGCGCCGGCGCATGGAGTCGGCCGGATTCCGGCCCGCCGACGTGGGCGCAGTGGTGCTGACGCACCCCGACTCCGACCACCTGCATTCCGGATGGACGCGCGCCCTCGGGGGACTCGCCGGCCCCCGGCTGGTCGTCCGGCCGCGCCACGCCGCGGCCGTCGCGTCGATGGGCTACCTGCCCGCATGGATCGACGAGGAGGCGGGCGCCTTCGAGCGCTGCGGACTCTCCTTCGAGGCATTCCCGCTGCCGCACGACTCGCTCGGCTCGACCGCCTTCCGCATCCGCGGCGGCACGCGCGTCGCCGCGCACGCCACCGACTGCGGGCGGGCCACCCGCGGGCTCGCGGAGTTCCTTGCCGGCGCCGATGTCCTGCTGCTCGAGAGCAACTACGACCCCCCGCTGCAGCGCGCCTCGGGACGGTCGCCGTACCTGATCGACCGGATCATGGGCGGAAGCGGCCACCTTTCCAACGAGCAGGCGCTGTCGCTTGCCGTCGAGGTCGACCGCCTGCACCCGCTCGGCGCGGTCGTGCTGCTGCACCTCTCCCGGCAGTGCAACTGCCCGTCGATCGTCGAGCGGCTGTGGACGGAACGTGCGCCGGCGCTTGCCCCGCGGCTCGTCGTCTCCGGCCAGCACGTGCCCACCCGGACGGTCGAGGTGGCCGCGCGCGTCGAGCACGCCACGCTGTTCGACGCGTGAGCGCACGGATGCCCTGATCCCATGCTCCTGCCGCGCGGGCGGGGCAGCTACGCTCTCCCCCTCGGACCCATGGGCGACCGCCTCACCCACGAATGCGGCCTGGCCATGATCCGGCTCCTCAAGCCGATCGAGTGGTTCCAGTCGGAGCTCGGCGACCCGCTGTGGCCGCTGCGCCGGCTGTACCTCCTGATGGAGAAGCAGCACAACCGCGGGCAGGACGGCGCCGGCATCGCGGTCGTGCGCCGCGGCATGCCCCCGGGCGACCAGTTCATCGACCGGCTGCGCAGCGCCAAGCGCTCGCCCGTCGAGCGCATCTTCGCCAAGGCCCTCGGCCCCGCGCAGCGGCTTGGCGCCGACGAGCTGCGCCGCATGCACCCGGTCGAACTGAAGCGGCGCCTGCCGTTCCTGGGCGAGCTGCTCCTCGGGCACCTGCGCTACGGCACCCACTCCGGCGACGGCACCGACCTCTGCCATCCCTACCTGCGGCGCAGCAGCGTCGCCAGCCGCAACCTGGCGCTGGCGGGGAACTTCAACCTGACGAACGCGGCCGAGCTCTTCGACCGCCTCGTGTCCTACGGCATCCACCCCATCGGCGACGCCGACACCGGCGTGGTGCTCGAGAAGATCGGCCACTCCCTCGACCGCGAGCACGACTTCCTCGCGTCGACCTCGGGTCCCGGCAGCTTCCGCAACCTCGACGGCGACGAGCTCGCGCAGGAGGTGTCGCGCCAGATCGACCTGCCGCGCGTCCTTCGCACCGCGGAGTCCTTCGACGGCGGCTTCGTCCTCGGCGGCATGCTCGGCAACGGCGACGCCTTCGTCCTCCGCGACGCGGCCGGCATCCGGCCGGCCTTCTGGGTGCGCACGCCCGAGGCCATCGCGGTGGCAAGCGAGCGCCCGGCGCTTGCCGCGGCCTTCGGCATCGCGCCCCGCGACGTCGAGGAGCTGCCGCCCGGCCACGTCCTGGCGATGAAGGCCGACGGGACGCACGCGGTCACGCGCGTCCTGGGGCCCGCGCCCGAGCGGCAGTGCACCTTCGAGCGCATCTACTTCAGCCGCGGCAACGACCCGGACATCTACGAGGAGCGCAAGGCGCTCGGCCGCGAACTGGCGCGCCGCGTCCTCGACGCGGTCGAGTGGGACATCGAGCGCACCGTCTTCGGCTACATCCCCAACACCAGCGAGACCGCCTACCTCGGGCTCCTGCAGGAGCTCGAGCGTCTGGTCGCCGAGCGGTCCGCCGAGCGGATGTGCGCCCTGCTCCGCGCCGGCACGCTCGGCGAGGACGACATCCGGAGGCTTGCCTACCCGCGCATCCGCGCCGAGAAGGTGGCCACCAAGGACCAGAAGCTGCGGACCTTCATCACCTCCGACAGCGCGCGCAAGGACCTCGTCAGCCACGTCTACGACATCACCCGCGGCACCGTCCGCGCGGGCGACACGCTGGTGGTCGTCGACGACTCGATCGTGCGCGGCACCACGCTGCGCGACTCGGTGGTGACGATGCTCTCCCGCCTCGAGCCGGGCCGCATCGTGGTCGCCAGCAGCGCCCCGCCCATCAAGTACCCCGACTGCTACGGGATCGACATGAGCCAGCTCGGGCGCTTCATCGCCTTCGAGGCCGCGGTGGCGCTGCTTGCCGAACGCGGCCGGCAGTCCGTCCTGGCGGAGGTCGAGGAGCGCTGCCGCGCCCAGGCAAACCTGCCGCCCGAGCGGATGCGCAACGAGGTGCGCGCCATCTACGAGCCGTTCAGCCTCGACGAGATCGGCGCGAAGGTCGGCGAGCTGATCCGCGCACCGGGGCTGCCCTGGCGCGGGAGGCTCGACGTCCTCTACCAGTCCGTCGACGGCCTGCGCGCCGCGATGCCCCGCTTCACCGGCGACTGGTACTTCACCGGCGACTACCCCACGCCCGGCGGGCTCAAGGTGCTCAACACCGCGTTCCTGCGCTGGCGCGCCGGCGACGAGCGCCGCGCGTACTGAACGCGTCCGAGAATCCCGCCGCCTCCGGGTCGTGCGCGCCGCTTCCGGTCATTGCGAAGGACGGCGGATTGTGGTCTACTTCTGCGTTCCCCTCCGCAGGCGCGGAGGCCCGCCGGACCCGTGTCCGGCAGCACTGCAGGCAAGAGAATCCAGGTCCACGAATGGCTCGCTATCTCGGTCCCAAGGTCAAGCTCTCCCGTCGCGTCGGCGTGCCGATCGCCGACCTCCCCAAGCACACCGCCAAGCGGGCGCTGACGCCCCCCGGGCCGCACGGCCTGCGCGGCAAGCGGGTGAAGCCCTACGGGATCCGCAAGGACGAGAAGCAAAAGCTGCGCTACCACTACAACGTGCTTGAGCGCCAGTTCCGCCGCTACATGGAAGAGGCCGGCCGCACCAAGGGCAACACCGGCGAGGTGCTGCTGCAGCTCCTGGAGCGTCGCCTCGACAACGTCGTCCGCCGCGCGGGCTTCGTCCGCTCGATCTGGGCGGCACGCCAGCTGGTGGCCCACGGCAGCGTGCGCGTGAACGGCGCCAAGGTCGACCGCCCGAGCTTCTCGGTGAAGGTGGGCGACGTGGTCACCATCAAGGAGAAGCTTCACAAGACCTGCCGCGAGCACATGGAGAGCCTGCAGGGCCACCAGGTGCCGGGCTGGATCGAGGTCAACCCCGCCGAACTGCGCGCCAAGGTGCTCACCATGCCCACCTCGGACCAGATCCCCTTCGACGTCAACACCAACCTGATCGTCGAGTTCTACCGCTGAACCACGGCGGGATGCGCCGCCGCGCCCCGCCCCGGCGATGCCGGAGCACGGATCCCGGAGCGCGCCCCCGCGGCGCGCTCCGGCCCCTTTTGGGCGGCTCCCGTAGACTTCTGTCCCCACCATGCTCAAGAAGCTGCAGACCTACAACAGGCAGATCCTCGCCGCGGTGAGCGTGCTGCTCCTGATCGTCTTCCTGGCCCCCACGGCGGTGACGCAGTGCTCCCGGGCGGGCGGCGGCTCCTCGGGCACGGTCTGGGCGAGGACCGCCGACGGCACCACGCTCACCCTCGGCGACCTGCAGGACATGCGCGCACAGCTGGCGGTGCTCGAGGTCATGGGCGGCCCGGTGGTCGGCGCGGTCGGTGCGTCGAAGTCGCCGGAGCACTGGTGGCTCCTCGTCAAGGAGGCGCGGGACGCAGGCCTGGCCGGGGGCGCCGGCGAAGGGCGCCACGTGCTCGAGCAGACCGCGGCACGGACCGGCGCCAAGCCCGATGACCTGCTGATGCAGCTCGCATCGTCGTCGAGGCAGCAGCCGCAGGTGGTGCTGGAGACCCTGGCGAACCTGCAGGGCGTGGAACGCCTGCTGGGCCTGACGGTGGGCAGCCGGCGCCTCTCCGATGCCCGCACCCGCGACGCCGCGCGCGAGATGCTGACCAATGCCTCATGCGAGGTGGTCGTCCTCGACGGCGCCGTCGCCACGAAGGCACTCCCGATCGACCCGCCGGGCGAGGATCGCCTCGCAACGCTCTTCGAGGCCGGCAAGGACCAGCTCGAGGGGGCGGGACCGGCCGGCATCGGATACCGGATTCCCGACCACGTCCGCGTGGAGTGGCTCGTGGTGCCCTCGCGCGACATCCTCGCCAGCGTCGCGAGCGACCCGGCCCTGGGCCCGGTCGAGCTGCGCAAGGAGTTTCGCCGTGATCCGAAGGCGTTCGGCGTGACCGATGCGGAGCTTGCCCCCGGCGCCCCGCCGCCGTCGTACGAGGCCTACGCCCCCAAGGTGCGCGACGCAGTCGAGCGCCGCCTGGTGAAGGACCGCGCGGATCGCATCGCCGGCTTCGTCCGCGACTGGAACCGCACGCAGATGAAGGACATCCCGGTCGAGGGCGGCATGGCGAAGCTGCCGGAGGACTGGAAGGACCGGCAGCCGGCGCTGAAGGCGCTCGCCGCCGAACTCGCCCAGCGCTTCTCCGTGGGCATGCCGCAGGTTGCCGACGGCGGCGGCTGGCTGACCCCGACCGCGATCGAGGGCACGCCGCTCGTCGGGACGGCCATCTCTTCCGAGTACGGCCGCCCGATGGGCATCGGCGCGATGGTGCGCGCGATGCGGGCCTTCGATCCCGAGTCGCGCCTGCCCATCCAGGTCGGCGTCGTCGGGCCGGTCGCCGTGACCCCGGGCGCCGACGTCGTCGTGGGGCGGCTCACGGCTGCGGAGAAGGCCCATCCGCCTGCCTCGCTCGACGTGGTGGGCGCGGCGGTGACGCGCGACGCCGAGGTGCAGGCGCGGTACGAGAGGCTCGCCGGCATGACCGATGAACTGGCGCGCCAGGCGGCGACGCAGGGGCTCGCCCAGTTCGCCGCCCCTTACCTCTCCTCCGTCCAGCCCGCGCCGATGGTGCACGTGGCAAACCTGCAGACGCTGAACCAGGTGGGCTTCCGCCTGCCGGGGTCGCTGCCGAAGGCCGGTTCCGATGCCGATGCCATCCGTGCCGTGGTCCGCCGGGCACTCGCGCTGCCGGCGGGCGCGATCGTCAGCACGCTCCCTGACAGCGACCGCATCGTCGTCATCCCGGTGGAGTCGAAGCGCGCAGTGCTGGTGGTCCGAATCAACGACGTCACGCCGCTCTACGCCGAGGACTACGGTGCGCTCGCGGGCCAGGACCGCCTGGCGTCGGCGATCATGCAGGACGAGCCGGAACCCGACCTGGACCGCGCGTTCGGCCGTGCATCGCTCGAGAAGCGTCTCGGGTACGCGGTGTCGAACCCGGACGGCACCGGCCGCGTGGACGCCCCCGCCGCGCCCAGCTTCTGACCCGCCCGCCGAGGACCCGCCGATGACCGC
>JBJTJU010000223.1:0-2249 GCA_046096165.1 Phycisphaerales bacterium
GCGCCGCGGCGCTCGATCGAGCGCACCACGAGCTGCGTGCGCCCGCGCGGGCCGTAGTGGGTGGGCGTGCCCTCGACCACCACCTCGAGCCCGTCGGCGGGCCGGCACGCGGCCGACGTGGTGGCGCTGGCCCACATGACGCAGTCGAGCTGGCACTCCCCGTCCTTGAGCGTGAAGTACCAGTGCTGGCGGTTGGAGAAGTTCGACACCTCGCCCACGATGCGCAGCCGGCCGGCGGACTCGATGGCCCGGCGGATGAGGGCGCTGGCCTCGGTGACCGAGATCGCGTCGGACGCGGGCGTGGCCTCCGCGCTCGGGGCGGTCGGCGCAGACGACGCGGCGGCCGGTGCCGGATCGAACAGCCCGCCGCGCGCAAGCCGGGGATCGAAGGGGCGTCGGGCCACGTTCGTACGATACGAACCGGAACCCGCCATGCCTGCCACCGACCTGCGGCCGAGCACGCCCGTCGGCGCGATCCCCGGCATCGGGCCGCGCACGTCGGAGGCACTGGGACACCTGGGGATCCGCACCGCCGCGGACCTGCTTCGCCACTTCCCGCTGCGTTACGAGGACGACCGTGGCGAGCAATCGGTCGCGGACCTGCTCGGACTCTGCGAAGGCGGGGAGAGCCCGGTCGCGGCGCTGCGCGTGGAGGTCGCCTCGGTCCGCAATGCGCCGAGGCCCAAGCCGCGCACCGAGGCGACCTTCGAGGACGGAACGGGCACGGTGCGCGCGGTGTGGTTCAACGCCCCATGGATGCGCGGCAAGCTCCACCCCGGGATGCGCGGCATGCTGCAGGGGCAGGCGAAGCTGCGCGGGCGCTACCTCGAGCTCTCGAACCCGCGCTGGGAACCGCTGGCGGACGGCGACGCGCCGCCCGCGCGCGAGGCGCGGCTGCGGCCCGTCTACCCGGCCAGCGAGGAGATCGCGAGCGCCGCGATCGAGCGCGCCGTCCGGGCCGCGATGCCGGCGATCCTGCCGCAGCTCGAGGATCCGCTGCCGGCCGAGTACCGCGCGTCCCGCGCGCTGCCCCCGCTCGACGAGTGCGTGCGCCGCATGCACGCGCCGCGCGACCGCGACGAGCAGCTCGAGGCCCGGAGGCGGCTCGCCTTCGAGGAGTTCCTGCAGCTGCAGCTTGGCGTCATGATGAAGAAGCACCGCATGCGCACGGAGGCGCGCGCCCCGCGCATCCCCGTCACCGAGGCGGTCGACGCACGGATCCGCGCGCGCTTCCCCTGGCCGTTCACGGGCGAGCAGGACCGCGCGTGCAGCGAGATCGCCGGGGACGTCGCGCAGGCGCTGCCGATGAACCGGCTGCTGCAGGGCGACGTCGGCAGCGGCAAGACGGCCGTCGCGCTCTACGGCATGCTGGCCGCCGTGGCAGCCGGCCTGCAGGCCGCGCTGGTGGCGCCGACCGAGCTGCTTGCCGAGCAGCACGCGGCGTCGATCGGCCGCTTCCTGTCCGGCAGCGACGTGCGCGTGGAACTGGTGACCGGCAGCCTCGGGGCGGCGGCGCGGCGCGAGGCGCTCGCGCGGCTCGCCTCCGGCGAGTCGCACGTGGCCGTCGGCACGCATGCGCTGCTCCTCGAGGGTGCGGTGTTCCGCAACCTCGGCCTCGCGGTGATCGACGAGCAGCACCGCTTCGGCGTCGAGCAGCGTGCCGCGATGCGCGAGAAGTCCGCGGGCCCGTCCGGCGAGGTGCCGCACGTCCTGGTGATGACGGCCACGCCGATCCCGCGCACCCTGAGCCTGACGGTGTTCGGCGACCTGGACGTGGCGACCATCCGTTCCCGTCCCGCGGGCCGCCAGCCGGTGGCGACGCGCGTTGTGGGTCGCGACCGCGAGCAGGAGGTCTACCGCTACGTGCGCGAGCGGATCGACGGCGGCGAGCAGTGCTACGTGGTGGTGCCCGCGGTCGAGGAACGCGCCGACGGCCTGAAGGACGCCGAGGGCACCGCCCGCGCGCTCTCGGACGGCGTGTTCGCCGGCCTGCGCGTGGGCGTGGTGCACGGGCGGCTCGACCGCGAAACGCGCGAGGCCGTGATGGACCGGTTCCGGCGCGCCGAGCTCGACGTCCTGGTGGCGACGGTCGTCATCGAGGTGGGGGTCGACGTGCCCAACGCCTCGCTGATGGTGGTCGAGCACGCCGACCGCTTCGGGCTGGCGCAGCTCCACCAGCTGCGCGGCCGGGTCGGGCGCGGCACCCGCCGCAGCCTGTGCGTCTTCATCGGCGACCCCGCCACCGAGGA
>JBJTJU010000224.1:0-19557 GCA_046096165.1 Phycisphaerales bacterium
CGCCAGCCAGATCGGCATCTGCAGGAAGGTCGGCAGCATGCCGCCGGCGCAGCCGAGGGGGTTGATGCCCTTCTCGCGGTAGAGGCGCATCGTCTCCGCCTGGAGCTGCTTCGGGTCGTCGCGGTAGCGCTTCTGCAGCGCGTCGATCTCGGGCTTCAGGGAGCCCATCTGCTTCGATACGCGCATCATCGAGACCTGCGCCCGGCGGGTCAGCGGGTGCAGCAGGCCGCGCACCACCACCACCAGCACGATGATCGCCAGGCCCCAGTCGAACACCACGTAGTCGTGCAGGAAGGCAAGGAACGACACCAGGAGGTCCGCGAGCCACGCAAACGTGCACCAGCTGCAGCAGCCGCTCATCAGGTAGAGGATGAGCCCCTGCATGTTGAGCGACGCGAAGGGCTGCGCCGCGCCGAGCACCGAGCGCTCGAGCGGGCCGGCATAGACGCCGACGTCGAACGGCGCGGACTGCCCGGGCGCCACCGTGACGGCATCGCTCGTGACGTCCGTGAACACCACTCGGTCGGGCTTGCCGTGGAACGTGCCTTCGCCGACCTGCGCCTGGACGACGGCGGCGGCCGGGGCGATCGCCTTCGAGGGCGAGCCCGGCGGCGCGTATGGGGCGTGGATGGCGAGCGCGAAGTAGCGGTTCGTGGCCCCGAACCACGAGAGGTTGTAGCGCTCCTCCTGCTGGCGGGCATCCGGCCACACGCGCCAGTCGCCGGAGTCGACGCGGCTCACCACGGCCGACTGGTCGAGCGTCGCGCCGTGCACGATCACCGTCGACTGCGCGGGATCGCGCTCCTTCGACATCAGGTAGCCGGAGTGGTAGCGGCGCGCGTCGACGAGGTCGGTCGGGTCGCGCGGCAGGTCCGAGGGCCCGAACTGCACCCAGCGCACCGAGTGCGGCGAGGCGGAGAGGTTCTCGACGCGCTGCTCGCAGCGGATCTCCCAGGATCCCGGCTCGACGCTCCAGCGTCGCGTCGCGCGCATCTGCAGGGCGCCCGTCGAGTCGGCGATCTCGGTGACGAAGGTGCCGGGCGCGGTCTCGACCCAGACCTGGCCGACGACCGACACCTCGCGGCCATCGACCTCGATCGCGCGCGCGCCGAGGATCGGCATGGTGAAGCCCTGGAGCGTGCCCGGGGCGGCGATCTCGTAGCGGCCCTCGAGGGCGTCCTCGGCAGTGCCGGCGGCGCGTGCCGCGGCGGCGCGCGTGCGGTCGGTGCCGGACTTCCACAGGTCGCTGAAGACGACGCGCGAGATGCCCGCGCCGCGCGGGGTCAGCTCGACGAGGAACTTGCCCTTCGCGGGGTCGAGCGAGCCGAGCGGCGTGGCGGCGGTCGACGGCGAGCCGGGGCTCTTGGCGACCCAGGGGCTGGACGGCGCGGCCAGCGGCGGGGCGGTGGTCGGCGCCGTGCCCGCAGTGGCCGACGTCTCGGCGGCCGTTGCCGCGCCGGCAGAGGTGGCGGCGGCGGCGGGTGCGTCTGCCCCGCCGGCGGGCGTGGTCGCCGGTGCGGCGGCCGTCGCCTGTTCCGCATTCGGTCCGGCACCACGCAGCTGGCCCATCACGACGATGGCGACGATGCCGGCGACGATCGAGAAGATCGCGACGGTGACGAGCAGGCGGCGCGGGCTGGGCGCATTGGCCGGTCGGCCGGCCGGGGCTTGGTTGTTCATCTCTGTCGGTCCCTGGGTGCGGTGACGCGTCGCGTCACCTGCCTTCGAGCAGGCGGTCGCCGAGCATCGGGTGGAGCTCGGGGATCGCGTGGATCTGGTCGACCGTCAGCTGGATGTCGTAGTTGACGCGGTGGAACCGGACCGTCGGCTGCTTGCCGTCGGGCCCGGTGTCGAGGATCGCGTAGGCCGCGCGCGGGTCGCCGTCGCGGGGCTGGCCGACCGAGCCGGGGTTGACGATCGCCTTCTCCTCCGGCCGCACCACGTAGGTGCGGTCGGGCAGCTCGTCGGGGGGCCAGAACTCGGAGTCGTCGGTGAAGACGCCCGGCACGTGGGTGTGCCCCACCAGGCAGACCCGGTCGATCCGCTCGAAGACGCTGTCGAGCTTCTGCGGGTCGTTCTCGGGGTCGGTCGGGAACAGGTACTCGTTGATCGGCTTGCGCGGCGAGCCGTGCACGCAGAGGAAGTCGCCCTCCACCACGCGCACCCGCAGCCGGTTGAGGAAGTCCCAGCGGCGCACGCCGGCGGCGGGGTCGTCGCGCATGTGGCGCTCGAGCTCGCGGCGCGTCCAGAAGGCGGCATCCTCGGCGACGGCGTTGAAGTTGCTCGGCTCGTAGACCACGCCGAAGTCGTGGTTCCCGAGGAGCGACCACTGGCAGCGCTGGGCCACCAGGTCGACGCACTGCACCGGGTTGGGGCCGTAGCCGATGATGTCCCCGAGGCACACGATCCGGTCGACGCCCTGGCGGCCGATGTCCTCGAGCACCGCCTCCAGGGCGGCCAGGTTCGAATGGACATCGCTGATCAGCGCGGTTCGCACGGCGGTTCTCGGGAAGCGCCGGATCCTAGCAGGGCGCCCGGGCGGCCCCGATCGCGCGGGGCGGGCATGTCCTAGGATATTGGCCCTCTTTCCGCGACCGAGTCACCCCACACGAGGACCTTCGCCATGGCCGAAACCAAGCACTTCGATCTCATCGTCATCGGCGGCGGCCCCGGCGGCTACGTGGGCGCGATCCGCGCGGCGCAGATGGGAAAGAAGGTCGCGTGCGTGGAGCGCGCCAAGCTCGGCGGCGTCTGCCTCAACTGGGGCTGCATCCCGACCAAGGCGCTGCTGCACGCGGCGAGCGTCTACACCGAGGCGTTCCGCCACGGCGCCGAGATGGGCTTCGAGGTCGACCCGAAGAACGTGAAGCTCGACTGGTCGAAGGTGATCGGCCGCTCGCGCAACGTGGCCGGCACGCTGAACAGCGGCATCGCGTTCCTCTTCAAGAAGAACAAGATCGAGCACATCCAGGGCCATGCGAAGGTGCTGTCCGGGAAGACCGCCTCCGGCCCCTGCAGGGTGCAGGTCTCGAAGGCCGACGAGGACTACTACAGGGGCACCGGCGCCGTCTCGAAGGACGACGTGGTGATCACGGCGGACAAGGTGCTGATCGCCACCGGCGCCGCGCCGCGCGAGCTGCCGTTTGCCCCGAAGGACTGCAAGACGATCATCTCCAGCTACGAGGCGATGGTGCTGCCGGAGCGGCCGAAGTCGATGGTGATCGTCGGCTCGGGCGCCATCGGCATGGAGTTCGCCTACTTCTACAACGCGTTCGGCACCAAGGTGACCGTCGTCGAGATGCAGGACCGCATCATGCCGGTCGAGGACGAGGACATCTCCAAGGAGGCGCAGAAGATCTTCTCCAAGCAGGGGATCGAGTTCCGCCTCGGCTGCATGACCAAGGCCGTCGAGAAGACGGCCGGCGGCGCGAAGGTCACGGTCGAGGACCAGGCCACGAAGAAGTCCGAGGCCATCGAGGCCGAGAAGGTGCTCGTGGCGATCGGCGTCGCGGGCCGCTTCGACGGCCTGTTCGATGCGTCGCTCGGGCTGAAGACCGACAAGGGCCACATCGTCACCGACTACGTGGAGAAGAAGGACAAGGCCACGTACGCGACGAGCGTCCCGGGCGTGTACGCCATCGGCGACGTGATCGGCCCGCCGTGGCTCGCGCACGTCTCCAGCGAGGAGGCGGTCGTGGCGGTCGAGCGCATGTTCGGCCACGCCTCCACCGGCGTGCACTACGACTCGATCCCGGGCGCGACCTACTGCAACCCGCAGGTGGCGAGCGTGGGCATGACCGAGCGGCAGTGCAAGGAGAAGGGCATCGAGTACCGCGTCGGCAAGTACGGCCTGAAGAGCCACGGCAAGGCGATCGCCGACGGCGCCGCCGAGGGCCTGGTGAAGATCATCGTCAGCAGGAAGTACGGCGAGATCCTGGGCGGGCACATCATCGGCCAGAACGCGA
Source organism: Phycisphaerales bacterium (assembly GCA_046096165.1). Lineage (GTDB taxonomy): Bacteria > Planctomycetota > Phycisphaerae > Phycisphaerales > SM1A02 > UBA966. The sequence goes on from JBJTJU010000224.1 coordinate 3,966, forward strand.
GCGAGCTGATCCACGAGGTGTGCGTGGCCAAGGCGCTCGAGGGCACGGTCGACGACCTCATCGCCACGATGCACGCCCACCCGACGATGGCCGAGAGCATGCACGAGGCCGCGCTCGCGGCCGAGGGCCGGCTGATCCACGGCTGAAATCAGGTCCGGGGTAACCCGGCACCCCTTTCGTTCCGGACGTCATCCACATGCGTGGAGCGCCAGTTCATGGGATTTCGGCGCGGATGTCCCTGGTGCGTGGCCGGCCAATCCGCTTCGGGCGCAGGGTCATGCCGAGCTTGGATTCCAGATGGTCGATCCATTGGTCGTCCGCGAAGGGCGTGCCACGCGACGTGCACTCGCGGAGTTGTCGGGTTACTTCGGCGCAGAGCGGCATGTCGACGAATTCGCGCCATTCGCGCGGCGACATCCTCCCGTCCCGAACATCGCGCGTGAGCACCGACGGCCTGGGACCGATTCCGGAGTGGAAGGCTGCGCTTGACCAGCGGTACTGCCATGGATGCGCGACCAGTCCCGCCTCGACTGGGTTTCGCTCGATGTATCGGAGCGCGGTGATCGCGTGCCGCTCGTCCATCGCGGCGGCAAAGAACGCTCCTTGCCAGTTTGGACCGACTTCGGATGCACTGACGTTGATCCATCTTGAGAAGTCCGCGGTGGCTCGAGCCATCATGAACCCAAGGGATTCTTCGTCGCCTGGAGTCGCGATCAGGTGGAAGTGGTTGTCCATCAGGACGAACCCGGCGATCGAAACACCCGCGCGTGCGGACCACCCAATCAGCAGGGACATCATCATGGCCTTCCGATCATCGCCCGCGAGGATGAAGCGTCCCTGCGAAGCACGCTGGACGACATGGTGTTCTGTGCCGGGAACGATGTTGCGTCGCCTTCGTGGCATGTCCCCCGAGATCATCCGGGTCGCAAGACGGTCCGTCTCCGTCGCGGCGGTTTTTCCTGCCGCCTTTGCGGCCTGACACCCGGTTGGCGCCATCCGGGTGGCGTACTGGGTCCGCGATAAAGAAGTGCCGGGTTACCCCGGACCCGATTTCAGCAGGCTGGCGCCGGTCATCGCCGCGGGCTGCGGCAGGCCCATCATCGCGAGCATGGTGGGCGCGATGTCGGCGAGGCGGCCGCCCTGGCGAAGGGTCGTGCCGCGGAAGGCTTCGCCGACCACGAAGAGCTCGACGTCGAAGTTCGTGTGCGCCGTCTGCGGCGCCCCCGTGGCCGGATCCTTCATCTGCTCGGCGTTGCCGTGGTCGGCGGTGACCACCAGGCTGCCGCCGCGGGCGAGCGTGGCATCGACGATCGCGCCCACGCACGCGTCCACCACCTCGCATGCGCGCACCACGGCCGGCATGTTCCCGGTGTGGCCGACCATGTCGGGGTTCGCGAAGTTCACCACGATGAACGGCTCGCAGTCAGGGGCCGCCAGCCGCGCAAGCACCGCGTCGCGGACGCCGTGCGCGCTCATCTTGGGCTTCTGGTCGTAGGTCTGGACGTCCTTCGGGCTGGGGATGAGCTCGCGCCGCTCGCCGGGAAACGGCTCCTCGCGGTAGTCGTTGAAGAAGAACGTCACGTGCGGGAACTTCTCCGTCTCGGCGCACCGGAACTGCGTCAGCCCGAGCCCGGAGATCCACGCGCCCATGATGTCCGGCATCTGCCCCGGCCGGTCGAAGGCCACCTCCATGGGCAGGCCTTCCTCGTAACGGCACATGGCGGTGAAGAGCAGGTCGTGCGGCCGCGGGTCGCGCGCGAAGCCGCCGCCCTTCGCCTTCGCCCAGTCGGCGTCCGGCAGCACGAAGGCCATCGTCAGCTCGCGCGGCCGGTCGCCGCGGAAGTTGAGGAACACGACGGCGTCGCCGTCGTTCGGCACGCCCGCCCCGGCAAGCAGGCGCGTCGGCGGCACGAACTCGTCGCCGGCCATGTTGGCGCTCGAGGGCGCCGCGTAGTAGCCGCGCAGCACCTCCGCCGCGCCCGCACCCATCGGCGTCCCGGGCCGGTCCATGATGGCGTCCCACGCGCGCTTCACGCGGTCCCACCGGAAGTCGCGGTCCATCGCCCAGTAGCGGCCGGCGACGGTGGCGATCCGGCCGCCGGTCTCGCGCAGCACGGCCTCCAGGCGTTCGACGACCGCCAGCCCGCTCGTCGGCGGCGTGTCGCGGCCGTCGGTGAACGCGTGCACGAAGACGCGGTCGCCCGGCACGCCCTGCGCCTTCGCCAGGCGGAGCAGCGCCTCCAGGTGCGCGAAGTCGCTGTGCACCTTGCCGTCGCCGACGAGGCCCAGGACGTGCAGCGCGCGCGGGCGCCCGTCCGCGCCCGTCTCCTTGGCGCGCGCGCACGCGGCGAGCAGCCGCGGGTTGCGCGCGAAGTCGCCGCTGCGGATGGCGCGCGTGATGCGCATCAGCTCCTGGTCGACGATCCGCCCGGCGCCGATGTTCTGGTGGCCGACCTCGCTGTTTCCCATGACGGGCTCGCCGTGCTCGACGGGCAGGCCGACGTCCTCGCCGCTCGTCCTCACCAGGACGTGCGGCCACTCGTGCGCGAGGCGGTCGTTCACCGGGGTCCGCGCGGCGCGCGTGGCGTCCCCGTCGCGCTGCGCGGCGTGGGGGTTCATCCCCCAGCCGTCGCGCACGATGAGCACGCAGGGCACGTTGCGGGGGGTCGCGCGTCGATCCGGAAGGTCGGCCACGGCGCAAGGATACGAGTGCGGTTCCGGTGCCCACGTAGCATCCATCCTGCAGCGACTGGGCGAACGTGATGAACATCGGCGGCAAGCTCTTGGCGAAGTACGGTGCGCGGCGACGGGCGTCGTCGGACGGTGAGCCGGCACGCGATGCGTGGATCCCGAGCTGGAGGTGGGTCGCCGGCGGGGCGGTGCTGCTGTGCGGCGGGCTCGCCGGGATCGTCATGCTGGTCGTGGCCGGCTGGGACTCATGGCAGGCGGCTCGGGTGGCCGTGCGCTGCTGCCTCGGTTTCACGACCATCTACGTCTCGTGGCGCGTCGTGGCGTACCTCATCACCCCCGGCTACGACCGCACCCTCGACTGGTTCGGCGCCCACGCCGGTCCCTCCCGCGTGACAGGCTCGTTCCAGTGGTTCCGTCCGATCGCGTCGCACGGCTGGATCCACTCGAACTTCGCCGACTTCCGCTACGCACCCATCCGGTGCGCACTGAACCTGCTCGCCGTTGCCGCGCCGATCGCCTCCCTGCTCGTGGCCAGCCACTGGTCGAGGGTCCGCTTCGGGCAGTCCTGGATGGATCGCCGCGCAGTGCCAGGCCGCGCCATCAGCGAGTTGATCGAGCTCATGGGCGCCTCCGGGAGCGCACCATGAACATCGGCCACGACCTGATGCGGCGCTTCGGCCCGCGCACCACGCGCGCGGTCAAGCCGCCGCCGCCGCCGAGCGTGGGCCAGCGGATCGTCGCGATCGCCGTCACGGTCGCGGGCGCGGCGGGGCTCCTCGCCCTCGGCTGGATCGGCCGCGGCTCCGAGCCCGTGGCGCGCGTCTCGGTCGGCGCGGCGGCCGTCCTGCTTGGGCTCTCCGTGCTGGCCTGGGTCATCGACTGGATCCGGCGCCCGATCCACGAGACGGCCTCCTTCGACGCCGGGGACGTGTTCGAGCGGCTGGTCACGCCCCGCGACATCCGTTCGGCGCGCGCGTTCGCCGCGGCGTGGACCCGCTCGACGCTGCGCGGGACGCTGGTGACGCTCACGGTGGTCTCCGTGCTCGTCGCCTTCGGCCTCGCGCAGCACTGGAAGTGGATCCCCACCTACGGCTCCTCGCGCGGACCCCGCGGGGCGCTCGCGCCGGCCGTGCCCCCTCCCGCACCGCCCGCGCGGCCGTGACCGCACGGGGCCGTATCCTTCCCGACATGTCAACCGTCACGCAGGATGCGAACGGCACGACGCTCAGGCAGCGCTTCGAGTCCGTGAAGGACCGGATCGCCGCGTCCGCCCGGCGCGCCGGACGCCGGCCCGAGGACGTGATGCTCGTGGTCGTCTCGAAGTCGGGGTCGCTCGACCAGGTCCGCGAGCTCATGCAGCTCGGGCAGGTGGACTTCGCCGAGAACCGCGTGCAGCAGCTCCTGCAGCGCGCGGCGCGATCGCCACTCGTCGACCTGCGCCGCGCCGAGCTCGGTGGCACCCAGCCTGCCGTGCGCTGGCACATGATCGGGTCGCTGCAGCGCAACAAGGTGAAGAAGACCGTCGAGGTCACGCGCCTCATCCACTCCGTGGACAGCCTGCGGCTCGCCGAGGAGATCCAGGCGGTGGCCGCGCGGCGCGAGTCGCCGGTCGAGGTGCTCGTCGAGGTGAACGTCTCGGGCGAGGCGTCCAAGCACGGCGTCGCCGCCGGCGCCGTCCGCCACCTGGTGGCGCAGGTCGACACGATGGTGAACGTCCGCCCCCGCGGGCTGATGTGCATGGCCCCGCTCGAGGGCGGGCTCGACGCCGCGCGCAGCACGTTCGAGCGCTGCCGCGAGCTCTACGAGGACATCCGCCAGTCCGGCGCGGGCGGCGAGCGCTTCGACGTGCTGTCGATGGGCATGAGCGGCGACTTCGAGGTCGGCGTCGAGTGCGGGTCGAACATGGTGCGCGTCGGCGGCGCCGTGATCGGGCCGCCTCAGGTCGCCGAGGCGCCCGAGGACGCCTGACCGAGCCGCGCCGCCACGAGCGACGCCACCTCCTCCGTCACCCGCCGCAGGTCGTCGTTCACGACGAAGGCATCGAAGGCGCGGCCGCCGCGCGCGCGCGCGATCTCGCGCTTGCTCTCGGCGAACCGGCGCTCGATGGCTGCCTCGTCGTCGCGCCCGCGCGCGCGCAGGCGCTTCAGGAGCTCGGCCTCGTCGGGCGGCAGCACGAAGATGCCCAGCATGTCGGGCACCTTGCGCCGGACGTTCTCCGCGCCCTGCACGTCGATGTCGAGCACCACCAGCCGGCCGCGGGCGATCTCGCGGCGCACCGGCTCCTCGGGCGTGCCGTACCAGCTGCGGCCGAACACCTGCGCGTGCTCGAGGAACCGGTCCTCGTCGATCCAGCGCTGGAACGTCGGCTCGTCGATGAACCAGTAGTCGACGCCGTCGCGCTCGCCCGGGCCCGGTGCGCGCGTGGTGGCGCTCACCGAGAAGGTCCCGCCGAAGCGGCGGACGAGGTCATGCACCATCGTGGTCTTGCCGACGCCGGAGGGCCCGGCGATCACGAGCAGCGTGCCCGCCGGCGCCGACTTACCGGCGGCCGCATGCGGGGGGGCTGGCGCGTCGGGACGTCCTTCGCTCGTCGGCATCGGGGCACGGAGTCTATGGCGGGACCCCGTGCCCGATGCCGGCGGCGAGCGGTCACAGCTCGCCGACCACGCGTGCGCTGGCGAGGATGCGCCAGCCGGTCTCCCGGAACGAGGGGAACCTCCCCATGGCCCCGGCGATCGTTCGGATGTCCTCCTCGTCGACGATCCACGGGTCCTCGGCGTCCGCATCCGGCGCATCGCGCTCGCGGCGCGCATGCTCGAGCGTGAGCGCCCGCTCGCGAAGGGGCCAGCTGTCGGTGCGCCCGGCGATGTCGATCGCCTTGTTGGTGAGGATCGCCATGGCGCGACCGAACACCGGCTCGTCGAGGTGCCCGAGCGCCACGTTGCACCCGTAGACGCACCACCACCCATGGCTCTCGAGCCACGCGCCCGGTGCGTGCGACTCCGGATCCTCGACCTCGGCGAGCGAGGCGACGATCGCGTCGACCGCATCCTCCGGGGCGAGCTCGCGCGTCCCGACGCGCGCCTCCAGCAGCGCCCCCCGGCACGTGCGCGCCGCGCCGTCGAGCGCGGCGTCCGGATACCGCCCGTGCGCGTCGTCGAGCAGGTCGGCCGCCCGCGCGAGGTCGTCGCGCGCCTCGCATGCGGCCGCCCGGGCCTCGCCGCCGAGCTCGGAAAGCAGCCGCCGTGCACACTGGCCGCGGTGCATGAGGGCGAGCGCGTGCCCGATCCGCTCGGCGCGGCCGCAGTGCACCCGGTGCGCGAATCGCTCGACCACCTCGTGCGCGGTGGCGCGTGCCTCGACCACGTTCCAGAGCGCGTAGTGCGCGCCCGCCAGGTTCACGCGCAGCATGGCACCCATGGCCGGCGAGAGCGGCGATGCGGAGAGCGCGGCGCGCAGGCATTCGACGCTGCGACCGAAGCGCCCGAGCCCCTCGTAGGCGCCCGCGAAGCGGTTCAGCGCACGTGCCCGGTCCTCGGGCGTGCCCGCCGACATGAGCATGGCCGAGGCGGCGGAACGCATCGATTCCCAGTCCCCGGCGCGGTGCGCGGCCAGGGCGCGCGCATCGAGCTCGCCGTAGGGCAGGCCGAGCATGCTCGCCTCCGCGCCGTCGTCCCAGCGTGCGTCCCACACGCCCTGGACCACGTCGCCCACGTCCCACTCGAGCGCCTCGGCGAGCGCCACCACCAGGTCGAGCTTCGGGTTGCCGCTCCCGGGGATGATCTTCGAGAGGTCGCGCCCCAGCCGCGATGCCAGTTCCTGCCGGCTCCAGCCCCGGTAGGCGCGGGCCAGATCAACGAAGCGGCTGAGCCGCTCACGACGTGCCACGTGTGCCTGCATGTCTCGTGCATCCTCGCTGGGGATCGTTGGCGTCCCCGATCGCCGTCCACGAACTGCGGCGCGAGTATGGAACGCGTTCCGCGCGCGTCGAACGCGCGCCGCCGAATTTCCGGAGGAAACGTCAGAAGTTCGTGAAGGACTTCACGATGTGCGCACGCGGTGGCATGTCGGTGGATGCGCGGTGGATCCGCGCGGCGATCACGTGGTCGGTGGGGCCGCGTGCGCGCGCGCCGCACCGCGCCGCGACGCGCACCACGACTTCACCGTGCGCATGAGCGACGCGGTGACCTCGTCGGGCCCGGTCGAGGAGTCGACCACCGCATAGCGCTCCGGCCACCGCCGCGACTGCGCGAGGTAGCCCGCGCGCACACGCGCATGGAATTCATGGCCCTTGCGCTCCATCCGGTCGAGGAGCGGCGAGAGGCGGCGAAGGGCCACCTCGGTCGCGACGTCGAACACCACCGTGAGGTCGGGCACGTGGTTTCCGGTGGCCACGCGGCCGACGGCGACGATGTCGTCCTCGTCGATGCCGCCCGCCGTCCCCTGGTAGGCGAGCGTGCTGGAGACGAAGCGGTCGGCGAGCACCATCGCGCCCGACGCCATGGCCGGCGCGATGCGCTGCTCGTAGAGCTGCGCGCGGCTCGCCATGTAGAGGAGCATCTCGGTGCGCACGGTCATCTCGGCGTTGGCGGGGTCGAGCAGGATCGCCCGCACCTTCTCGCCGATCGGCGTGCCGCCCGGCTCGCGCACCTCGACCACCTCGACCCCGGCCGCGCGCGCGGCGTCGGCGAAGCGGCGGAACTGCGTGCTCTTGCCGCTGCCGTCGGGGCCGTCGAAGACGACGAACGTGCCCGCGAGGGCACGCATCCACGACCGGTCCTGGGCGGGTTCCGTCGCCACGGGACCGATGGTAGCGGTCGTCCGCGCGCTCATCCGCCCGACGCCACGCGTGCCGCGGCGCGCGCATCCCATCGCCGGTGCTGCCGCGCGATCGGCATGCCGGAGTAGGCCGTCCCGCAGCGGTAGCAGACGAGCCGCGCGCGCACGAAGGCGAGCACCGCCACGTCGACCACGACCAGCGCGACGAGCGCCGCGAGCACGAGCGGGTCGCTCGAATGCCCGGTCAGCGCCGCCACCAGGCCCGCCGCGGCGAGCACGAGCGCGAAGGGCGTGAACCAGATCGGCGTGCGCCGGCGGAAGAGCTCGGGGCAGCGGCACGCCACGCACGCGCGCAGGCATCCGGAGTCGTCGAGCGCCTGCTCCCAGTCGAGGAACGCCTCGCGCACCGAGCCGTCCGCGGCGCGGACCTCGATCCTCGGCGGCCGCGCGGCGGGGTCGACCTCGGCGGTCCCCACCGGGCGTCGCTCGAGGTCACGGAGCCGGATCTGCATGCGCTCGGCGAGGATATCGCTCGCGGCGCTACGATCGATTCCCAGTGATGCCGACGCGCGCCGAGGACACGCCGCTCTGCCCCGAGGGTGACTTCCGCTTCTGGACGGGGATCGGCGGCGGCGCACTCGGCGTGCTCGCGCTGGGCTGCCTGGTGGGAGCGCTGCCGTCGGGGCCCGAGGGGCTTCCCGCGCGCCTCTCGGCCGCCGCGGCGAACGCGGTGTGGGTGGTGCTCTGCTCGGCGGCGGGCACGGCCGGGTTCATGGCCGTCGCGCTCGTGCGCAGCCGTCCGGCCGGCGCGCTCGCCGACATCGCCAGCCGGGCGTTCGCCTGCACGGCGGTGGCGTCGCTCGTCCAGTTCGTGCCGGTGCCGGGGACACTCCTCAAGGCGGCCTTCGACGGCATCGCGGTGGCGGCGGTGGCCGGGGCGCTCGCGCGTCCCGCGTTCCGGATCCCCTCGCTCGATGCGTACGCGGCCGTCGCCGTCGCCGCGGGCGCCGTGGGCGCGCTCTCGGGCGTCGCGCTCCTGGTCACGTGGGCCGCCGCGCCGGCGTGACGCCCCGCGTCACTCGCGCGTGCGCTTCTCGCGCTTGCGCTCGCTGAAGACGATGCGGATCGGCACCTCGCTGAAGGGCAGGTGCTCGCGCAGCTGGTTGCGGAAGTAGCGCTCGTAGCTTCCCGCGAAGAGGTCGGGCTTGTTGACCACCATCGCCAGGGTCGGCGGCTGCACGTCGATCTGCGCGACGTAGAAGACCTTGGCCTTGGTGCCCAGGCGCGAGCTCGGCCCGCGCGCCTCCAGGATCGCGCGCACGGCGTGGTTGATGCGACCGGTGCCCTCGCGGTGGCGCGCCTGGTGCGCCAGGTTCGCCACCATCCCGAGCAGCTCGCGCAGGCCGGTCGAGTCCTTCGCGCTCACGAAGACGATCGGCGCGAAGTCGAGCCCCGGGAATTCCTGCGTCAGGTACTCGATGTAGTCCTTCGGCGAGAGCTTGGACGCCACCAGGTCCCACTTGTTCACGGCGATCACCGTGGGCTTCCACTTGGTCTCCAGCTGGTGCGCCAGGCGCTTCTCGACCTGCGAGCACTTCTCGGCGGCGTCGAGGAGCAGCACGCACACGTCGGCGCGGTCGATGGCTGCGTCGGTGCGGGCGTTGGAATAGAACTCGACGTCGTCGGCCCAGCTCTTGCGCTTGCGCACGCCGGCGGTGTCGATCACGACGAGGGCCTTGCCGTCGATCTCCAGGCGCACGTCGACCGCGTCGCGCGTGGTGCCGGCGATCTCGCTGACGATCACCCGCGGCTCGCCGGCGAGGGCGTTCACCAGCGAGCTCTTGCCCGCGTTGCGCCGGCCGACGATCGCGAACCGGATCTCGGGATCCGGCGGCGGCCCGTCGGGGCCGGGTGCGCCGATGCGCTCCCAGACCGCCTCCTGCAGGCGCCCGGCGCCGAAGCCGGAGGATGCGCTCACCAGCAGCGGTTCGCCGAAGCCGAGCGACGCGGCCTCGATGCCGTCGCCCTCCCAGCTCGGGTCGTCCACCTTGTTGGCCACCGGCACGACGCGCCCGGAGAGCCCCGCCTCGCGCAGGAGCCGGGCCACCATCTCGTCGAGGGGCACGATGCCGTCGTGCGCGTCGATCACGAAGAGGACGAGGTCCGCCTGCGCGACGGCCGCGCGGATCTGCCGCTCGATGTCGGGGGCGAGGACCGCGAGGTCCTGGCCCGCGTCGTCGATGCGGCCGCCCTCGGCGGCGTAGACGCCGTAGCCGCCCGTGTCCATCAGCTCGACGAAGCGCGGCTCGTCGTCGCGCCGGCCGGGCGGCGCCTTCAGCTCGACGATGGTCGAGATGCGGTCGCGCGTGACGCCCGGCGTCGGGTCGACGATCGAGATGCGGCGGCCGGCGAGCCGGTTGAACAGGCTCGACTTGCCGACGTTCGGCCGTCCGATGATCGCCAGGCGCGGGAGGGCCATCAGCGCGGGCCGCCGAACAGGCCGCTCGTGTCGGGCGCGGGGGAACCCGCCGAGCCGTCGATCGAGCCGCTCACCTGGTTGAAGTAGGACTGGACCGCCTGGCGCTGCGCGGTCATCTGCGCCATCGCCTGCTGCATCTCGGCGCGCATCTTGGCGGGGTCGCCCTGCTGCTGCACCACCCGCACGTTGCCGCCCGTCGGCATGCCGCCGGGGCCGGTCGGTGCCGCCGGGTGCTTCGACGGCGTCAGGCGCATGCGCACGGTGCGCGGCGCGGCCACGCCTTCCTGCATCGTCATGGTCACGTCGACGTCCTTGCCCGCGAAGGCGTACTGCAGGCCGATGGTGCGCGGCGTGCCGTCCGGGCTGTCGAGCGGCGCGGCCATCGCGAAGACCAGCCCGTCGCCGCCTGCGATCCACTCGCCGTGCTGGTAGATCATCGACTTGTCGAGCTCGGTGAGCATCACGTGCGTGTACTTGCCGAGGCCGGGCGAGAACCCGATGTAGTCGACCTGGTCGAGCACGTAGCCGCCGTTCAGCAGCGTGGTCTCCCCCATCAGGAAGTTGTCCGAGAGCGTGAACGAGTAGTGCGCGTTCCCGGTGAAGCTGCCGACCACGGCACCCGACTCGTCGAGGGCCTGGCCCTCGATGTCCCAGCGGCCGACGAGGCGGTCGAGGGCCTCCATCGCGGCCTTCGTGTCGGCCTCGACCTCCGTGGCGCTGCCGTGGCCGGGGCGCGCGGCCCCGCGGTCCTGCCCGGCGGGCGCGAGCGCGAGCGCCGCGGCGAGGGCGGCTCCCCCGGCGGCGCCGGCGAGGACGAGTGCGGTCGGTCTCAGGGCGGCGCGTGCGGCGGTGGTCATCGGTCGGCTCCGGCGTGGTCCGTCGGCGGAAGGGCGGAGTCTACGCTTCCCGCCGAGGATCCCTCCCATGCCGACCGAGTTCGAGCGCTTCCCCAACCTGCGCGTGTTCGACCACCCGCTGGTCCAGCACAAGCTCTCGATCGCGCGCGCGCGCGGGACGACGCCCGCGGACTTCCGCCGCATCCTGGACGAGATCGCCGGGCTGATGGTGTACGAGGTGTCGCGCCGCTTCGACACGCGCGCGATCGCGGTCGAGACGCCGCTCGAGACCACCGAGGGACGCCAGCTCAGCCGCCCGGTGACGCTGGTGCCGGTCCTGCGCGCGGGGCTGAGCATGACCGACGGCGTGCTGCGCCTCTTCCCCGAGGCGCGCGTCGGGCACTTCGGCATCCGGCGCGACGAGGCGACGCACCGGCCGGTCTTCTACTACGCGAAGTTCCCGCACGACGTGCGCGAGGGCTACTCGATCGTCATCGACCCGATGCTCGCCACCGGCGGCAGCGCGTGCGCGGCGATCCGGCACCTGAAGGAGGTTGGCTGCCGCGACATCCAGATGGTGTGCCTGGTGGCCGCGCCCGAGGGCGTGCGCCGCGTGCAGGAGGAGCATCCGGACGTCCTGGTGTTCGCCGCGTCGCTCGACCGCGAGCTCGACGCCAACGCCTTCATCCGGCCCGGGCTCGGCGACGCGGGCGACCGCGTGTTCGGCACCGTCGAGTGAGCGGTGCGTGCGCGCACGCGCGGCGTCGCGTGCCGGCGGTCAGTGGGCGCGCGGCTTCCACGCCACGTCGGCATGCCCGCGCTCGTGGTTGGCGCGGCGCGCCATCGCGAAGAACAGGTCGCTCAGCCGGTTCATGTAGCGAAGCAGCGGGTTCCCGACCGGCTCGATCGCCGAGAGCGAGATGATGGCGCGCTCGGCGCGGCGGCACACCGTGCGCGCGAGGTGCAGGCGCGCGGCGAGCTCGCTGCCGCCCGGCATCACGAACGTGGCGATCGGCGGGTTGCCGCCGTCGACCTCGTCGATCCAGCCCTCGGACTCGGCCACGTCCTGGTCGTCGATGCGGTGGATGCGCGCCTGCTGCTTGGCACCCTCGGGGGTGGCGAGGTCCGCGCCGATGTCGAAGAGGCGCGACTGCATCACGTCGATGATCTCGTGCAGGCGCCGCTCGAACGGGTGCGAGCGGTCGCAGGTGCAGCCGACGAGGCCGAGCACCGCGTTCAGCTCGTCCACCGTGCCGTAGGCCTCGATGCGAGGGTGGTCCTTCGAGACGCGCGCGCCGCTGAAGAGGCCGGTGGTGCCGTCGTCGCCCGTGCGCGTGTAGAGCCTCATGGCCGGATCTCCTTCGCCGCGCCGACGGGCGCGGATTCGTGGCGGGTGGTCAGTCGTCGCGCACCGTGGCGCCCGGGGGCTCGAGGCGCGCGCCGGCCGCGGTGCGAACGGCGAGCAGGAACCCCTTCCGAAGCGCCGCCGCCGCCACGCGCCCGTCCGGCGCCACTGCGACGATCACGGCCTGGTGGTGCGGCTCAATCGTGCGCACGGTGGCGATCCGTGCCACCGCCTCGTGCGCGGCCTCGAGGGGCGACGCGCCGCGGCGCATGCACTCGACCGCGAGGAACGCGCCACAGGTGCTCGAGATCAGTTCGCCGGTGCCGGTCGCGGTGGCGGCGCCCGCCGACGGATCGACGTACAGCCCGTGCCCGACGATCGGAGAGTCGCCGACGCGCCCCGGCACCTTGTAGGGCACGCCGCTCGTCGAGCATGCGCCGGCCATGCGCCCGTCGCTGCCGATGGCAATGGTGCCGATCGTGTCGTGGTGGCGCCAGCGCGCCTCGCCGGCGGCATGCGCGCCGAAGAGGGCGCCGCCGCTCCCGGGCCCACGGTCCTCGGGGCGCAGCGCACGGTCGCGCACCTGCCGCGATGCGTCGCCGTCGCCGCCCTCGGTGCGCCAGCGTTCCCACGCGGCGCGTGCCGCCGGTGCGACCAGCTCGCGCGCCTCGACGCCGTGGCGCTCGGCGAACCGGTCGGCGGCGTCGCCGGCGATCAGGTGGTGCGATGTCCGCTCCATCACCAGCCGCGCCACGCGCGCGGCATGCAGGTGCCGGCGCATCGCGCACACGCCGCCGCAGCGCTCGGGGGACCGCATCACGCACGCGTCCACGGTCACGGTGCCGTCCGCATCGGGCAGTCCGCCGAATCCGACGCTGTCGATCGACGGATCCTCCTCGGCGACGCGGCAGGCCTCGACCACCGCGACCATGGGGTCGCCGCCGGCGGCGAGGGCCGGCCACGAGGCCTCGTTGCAGCGTTCGGAGAAACTCCACGTGGAGGCCATCATGGGGATGGACGAGCCAGCGGCGGTCATTATCAGGACGCACGGTACCGGAGGCGCGGGCGCGAGCCGCGGCCGTCGTGTCCGGAATCCGCCCCCGAACCACGGATCTGCAAGGGGATCGGCCCCCGTATTCATCCCCGGACGGCTATCGTTTGCCGTCCCGGGACATCAAGCAGGAGTGCACCCTGCGTCCCACACGGCTCCGTGGACCTGCCGCCAAAGGTCCGCACCCTTCGGGTCCAGCCTGCCGGCTGGCCGCCACCGATGTCGAAGCCTCGGTGCGAGCCCAATGCCGGTCACGTCTCGGTTCGGATCCCTCATGCGGCCCGCGGGCTGCGGAAAGGCGAGGTCGGAATGAACCGCCTCAAGAAGAATGGCTTCACGATCGTCGAGCTGCTGGTGGTCGTCGCGATCATCGCGCTGCTCATCGCGATCCTCCTCCCGGCCATCGGCCGTGCCCGTGACGCCGCGCTCATCACCCAGAGCCTCGGCAACCTCCGCAACCTGAGCGCCGCCTGCGTCGCCTACGGCGCGGACTACAACGACCGTCAGTACACGGCCGTGCCGGACGAGACCGGCATGTACGGCAACTACTGCGTTGCCGCCTGCACCGCGCTCACCGCCACGCAGTGCCTGCCCCAGATGATCCTGGGCTGGGACTCCGGCGGCGGCCTGTGGGGCTACTGGTGCCGCGGCACCCCGCCGCGCTGCGCTGGCTGGCCCGGTTCCTGCGGACAGAACTTCGTCATCTACCAGGCCTGCGACTTCTGGGGCAGCTGCCAGGCGCGCTGGCTCGGCTCGTGGCGCCTGACCAACTGCAAGGCGTTCAACAGCTACCTGAACGGCCGCTACTACGACAAGGTGTTCTGGGCGCCGAAGGACACGGTGACGCTCGCGAACGTCGAGAAGTACTTCTCGACACCCGTCGAGTTCAACTACACGAACGGTGACTACGCCGAGCCCACCTACTGCTGGAGCCCGGCGGCGATGTGGTCGCCCGACGTGCTCGACTGGCAGCGCCGCACCGGCACCGGCCCGGCCGCGTGCATCGGTCCGGCGCCGCAGCAGAACACGATGCCCGGTGCCTACAAGAGCCCGGCGGCCGGCATGGCCGCGTACCCGTCGCTCAAGTGGCGCATGTGGGAGCACCAGTGGCTGCAGAACCGCGAGGGCGGCGAGACCAACCCCGCGTTCACCACGCCCACGCCGTGGTGCTACAACCAGGGCTACAACAGCGCCCCCGCCACGATGTGCTTCGACGGCCACACGCAGATCGTGTCCATCGCCGGCCTCCAGCAGGACAACGACCTCGCGGGCGCGCAGGGCTTGCCGCTCTACTTCACCTGCGGCGGCGGCGCGAACGCCTACTTCGCGGTTGCGGCGTACGACATGCTCGTGGTCGGCCAGGGCGCCTGCAATGCGGGCGTGCATACGGTCAACGGCATCCTCGGCCGCGACTTCCTGCGCATCGGCGACTGACGCCGGACGCATCCTGCCTGTCCTCTTCCGCGAGGGCCGCCCGATGGGCGGTCCTCGCGCGCTTTTGCGCGCGGCGGCCGCGACGACGCCCGTACACTCGAACGCCCGACACGAAAGGCCGAACGCATGCTCGAACTCGCCCCGTCGATCGCGCTCCTCGCCCTGGCCCTGCAGGCCCCTGCCGCTCCCGCGCAGGACGCACCGGCCGCCCCGAAGGAGGCACCATCGCAGGATGCGCCCGCGGCCGCCAAGGACGTGCCCGGCGAGCCCCCGGCCGGTCCGAAGGTCATCGAGGGTGCGGTCAACATCTACTCGTGGGGCCCGGACGACCGCTCGAAGGCGGTCGAGGCCAAGGACATCAACCTGCGCAAGGTCTTCGAGGACCTCGGCCCGGTGGCCACGCGCTGGTACCAGCACGCGCTGACACTCTCGAACCCGTTCTTCGAGGGCCGCGCCCCCGGGCTGCGCGGCAGCGAGGTCGCCGCGGAGTACCTGGAGTTCTGGATGAAGGACATGGGCCTCGAGCCGGCGTTCCCCGAGCGCGGCACCGATGGCATCACGCCGAAGGACGGCCCCTGGAAGAGCCATCGCCAGCACTTCACCCTCACCGGCGGCGCGCCGAAGGTCGAGGAGGCGAGCATGTCGGTCGCCGGCGGCGAGGCGCTCGAGCGCGGCAAGGACTGGTCGGTGCTCGGCATCTCGGGCAACGCCTCCGTCGACGCGCCGGTGGTCTTCGTCGGCTACGGCATCGAGGACGGGCAGGACGGCTACACGAGCTTCGAGGAAGGCACCGACCTCACGGGCAAGGTGGCCATGGTCTTCCGCTACGAGCCGCTCGACGAGCGCGGGCGCTCGCGCTGGGCCACGCGCCGCTTCAGCGAGTTCTCGGCGATGACGGACAAGGTGAAGGCGCTCGTCGACCGCAAGGCCGCGGCCATCGTCCTGGTGGCCCCGCCCGGCGCACGCGACGGCCGCAC
>JBJTJU010000225.1:0-8341 GCA_046096165.1 Phycisphaerales bacterium
GGACCGCCCCGTACTTCGCCCGGTAGTCCGCGATCCGCGCGCGGTCCGCGTCGGTGAGGCGGTTCCCCAGGTGCTCGACGACCTCGTCGATCGTGACGATGGCCGCCGTCGGCATGCGGAACTCCGCGCCCACCTCGCTCAGCGCGCTGCGCGTCGACGTCTCGCCCGCGCGCTCCTGGCGATCGACCGACACCACGAGCCCCGCAAGCGACACCTTCGCCGCGGCGCGGAGGATGGGCACGGTCTCGCGGATCGACGTGCCGGCCGTGGTCACGTCCTCGACGATCAGCACGCGGTCGCCGTCCCTCAGCGGGCGGCCCACCAGCACGCCACCCTCGCCGTGGTCCTTCGCCTCCTTGCGGTTGAAGCAGAACTCGACGTCGCGCCCGCGCTCGGCGAAGGCCATCGACACCGCCACCACCAGCGGGATCCCCTTGTACGCGGGGCCGAACAGGCAGTCGAACCCCTGCGGGAACGACCGCTCGATCGCGTCGGCGTAGGCACGTCCGAGGCGCGCAAGCTGCGCACCGGAGCGGTACTTGCCCGTGTTCACGAAGTAGGGCGTCCGCCGGCCGCTCTTGGTGATGAAGTCGCCGAAGGTGAGCACCCCGGCCTCCACCATGAAGTCGACGAAGCGCCGCTGGAAGTCGTGCATGGGGCGGGATCGTAACGCGGCCGGACTCAGTCGCGCCGTCCCGGCATGCCGCCCGGCGGCTCGGACAGCAGGAACTCCATGATGCGGTCGAGCCGCGCCGACCAGCTCGGTTCGTCGTGCGTTCCGCCTGCGACGACCTCGGCGTGCAATCGCTCGCCGAGGCCAGGGTCTGCGTCGAGGATCGTGCGTTCGAACTGCCGCAGCTGCGTGTCGAGTCCCGCTCGCTCACGGTCACCCATGCAGATCCAGAGTCGATCCTGCCTCGGCGGATGCTCCGTCCAGCGATCGATCATGCTGCCGCCGTTCCACCAGAGGCTCGGGCTGACCGCCGCGATGCGGCCGAAGGTCTCGGGCCGATGCTCGGCCGACGCCAGCGAGATGATGCCGCCGAGGCTGCTTCCCATGATGGCCGTCGACGCGCGGTCCGGCTGCGTCCGGTACGCGCGGTCGATCATGGGCTTCAGTTCCGTGGCGATCCAGTCGAGATACGCCTTCCCGTTCCCACCCCGGCCCTGGGGCTTGCGGTCACCGCGATGCGCGTCGGGGTCCCGGTCGGGCGTGTAGTCCGCCACTCGGTCGGGCGTGTTCCAGATCCCGACGATGATCACCGGCGGGATGCGGCCCGCGCGCACGAGCCGGTCGGCCACCTCATCGGCGTGCCACTCGCGGCCCAGGAATGCGGTCGATGGGTCGAAGACGTTCTGGCCGTCGTGCATGTACAGCACGGGGTATCGCCGCATGGCTTGCGCCGCGTCCGCGTAGCCCGGAGGCAGCCATACGACCACGTTGCGCGCCCGGACGGACGCAGTCGACGATGGCACGTCCGCGTGCATCCGGACCGATCCGGTGATCCCGGGCTTCGGGTCGACCGCAGTCCCCGGAAGCTCGGCGACGGTCGACGGCCCGCCGGCAGCGTGGGTTGGCGGGGCGGTCACGGTCGGACGCTGGTTGCAGGCTGGCAGTGAGCTCATCACGAGCGCCCACGCAAGCACGGCCGCCGATCGAACTCGCGGCACGTTGGTGTTGCGTCGGTTCATGGTGCGCTCGGTGGGAACCCAGTTCATCGCGCCCCGTACGTCCCCCAGCGCCACAGGCGTTCCATGGGGCCGTTGCCGACGAACCGGGTCCATGCCAGTGCGGCAACCGCAAGCGCGGCCCACACGCCCACCGCGACCATGGTGAATCGTGCGTCGCCCATCGTGCCGAACATCGCCAGCCCCCACCAGGATGCGATCATGGTGCACACGATCGACTCGCCCAGGTAGACGGTCAGGCCGATCGATCCCGCCGCCTGCACGGGCGCGCGCAGGATGGCCGGCAGCCGCGGGCCGAACTCGACCGCCAGGCACGCGTAGCCCACCGGAAGCAGGATCGCGCTCAGCGACAGCCCAACCCCCGTCAGCGCCGTGGCGGCGTTGCTTTCGCGCCCGAGCAGCCACCACGGAAGCACCGCAAGCACGGCCAACGGAAGCCCGGCCAGGATGAGCCGGGTGGCGAGTCGGCGCCGCCGCCCTGATGCGTCCGCCGCGAAGAGCCCGGATCGCTGCGCCCACACGCCAAGCAGCATCATCATGAAGGACTGCCATCCGTAGCTGAACGGTGCCACCAGCGTGCCGAACAGGTAGCCGGCCGCGCGGAAGAGCAGCGCCTCATGCCACGGGCCGGTGCGGAACGCGCTCGTCTCGGCCTCGATCCAGGCCGGGCTGGCCGGGTTGAACTTCGCCGCCAGCATGGCATCGATGCCCCGCACGGGCCCCGCGGCCGGATCGGCGGCCGGCTCCGCCGTCGCGGCCGCCGCCCCTGCGTCTGCGAACGCCCATTGCATCGCCATGCCGGCCAGCGTGATCAGGAGGACCACCGCAAGCACGCCGATCGTGACGCGCCGGAGCCATCGGTCGTCGAGCCCGATGCACGCGACCACCAGCACGCCGAGCAGCGCGTAGAGGGTCAGGATGTCGCCGTACCAGATGACCAGTCCGTGCACTGCGCCGATCGCAAGCATGAGCGCCAGCCTGCGCAGCGCGTTCGGCCAGCGAGACCGTCCGCTCGCGGCCGCCCGCGCCGCCTGCTGGGCGAGCCCGAACCCGAAGAGCAGCGAGAAGATCGAGATGAACTTGAACGTCGCGAGCGCGTCGACCGCATCATGCACCGCCCAGTCGAGGGTCGATCGGCCGAGCCCCTCCGGCAGCGGACCTTGCCCCAGCGCACACCCGATCGGCAGGAAGAAGAACCGCGCATTCACCAGGATGATGCCCAGCAGCGCCATGCCCCGGGCGAAGTCGATGCCGGCGTTGCGCTCGAGCCTCGGGACGGGGGCCACGGTTGATGTCATGGCGTCAGCGTAGTGCCGCAATCGCGACCGCTGCCACGTACGATCGCCGCATGCGTCGCCGCCTCATCTCCTCCGGCTCGAGCTTCGAGCGGGACATCGGCTACTCGCGCGCGGTCGTCTGCGGCGACCGCGTGCTGGTGTCCGGGACCACCGGGTTCGACTACGCGACCATGACCATCTCCGACGACGTGGCCGTGCAGGCACGCCATTGCATCGCCAACATCGAGGCCGCCCTGCACGAGGCGGGCGCCTCGCTCCGCGACGTGGTGCGGGTGCGCTACATCCTGCCGGTGGCAGCCGACTTTCCCGCGACGTGGCCCGTCCTCCGCGCCGCCTTCGGCGAGATCCGCCCGGCGGCGACCATGATCGAGGCGGGCCTCGCCGACCCGCGCATGAGGATCGAGATCGAGGTCGAGGCGATCGTCGGGTCAGGCTGACGGCCGCGCGGCGTCGGCGCCGACGACCGCCAGCAGCATGCCGTCGTAGCCCTTCGAACCAACCGTCTGCACTCCCGCCGCCGCGAGCCTCGGATGCTCCCGGATGCGCTCCATCATCGCGCGCACCCCGTCGACGCTGGCATCGCCCGTGCCCGCATCCACCACGCGGCCGCGGCGCACCACGTTGTCGACGACGATCAGCGTTCCGGGCCGCGAGAGCGCCACGGCGCGGTCGAGGTAGGGGACGCAGCGCTCCTTGTCGGCGTCGATGAAGACCAAGTCGAAGGGTGCCGTCGCGCGCGCGATCAGCGCATCCATCGAATCCGTCGCCGGACCGTCGACCACCGTGACCTGCGCGGCGCACGCCGCGCGTGCGATGTTCTCGCGGGCCAGCCGCGCACGGTCGGGCTCGAGCTCGAGCGTGACCAGCTCGCCGCCCGGCGGCAGCGCCCGCGCCAGCCAGAGCGTGCTGTAGCCCGCGAGCGTGCCCACCTCAAGGACGCGCCGCGCCCCGATCGCGCGCGCCAGCACCTCGAGCAGGCGTCCCTGCGCCGGCGCCACGGCGATTTCCGGAAGCCCCGCCCGTGCCGCGGCCTCGGACGCCGCGTCCAACGCGCGGTCCTGCGGTCCGAGCCATGCCTCGAACGCGCGGTCGACGGCGTCCCACACCTGCGCGGCGTGCACGTGGGTTGCGCCGAGGTCCCATACCGCGCCCGCCACCAGCTCGACCGAGTTGCCCGCCGGGTCGCGCAGGTAGATCGACCGACCGCCGCGCGTCCACGACACCTCCCGCTCCATCGCGATGCCGAGCGCCTGCAGCCGCGCACGCCATCCGTCCAAGTCGTCGATGCGCAGCGCGACGTGCCCGGGACCGGTCGCCCCGTGGCTTGGCACCTCGCGGTGCGCGAGCGCAGTCTTCGCGGCGTCGAAGACGATGAGCACCGCGTCGTTTCCGAGGTCGAGCACCACCCCGCGGTCGCCGCTGCGGGGCAGGGCCCGCAGGCCAAGCGTGCCGCCGTAGAACGCTTCCGCCGCCGCGAGGTCGTTCGCGTAGAGGATGGTCTCGTGGACGCCGAGGATCGCGGGCATGTCGGCCGTCGACGATACCCCGTCGGCGGTCAGTCGACCTCGAGCACGATCTTCCCGCGCGAGTGGCCGGTCTCGCTCCGCCGCTGCGCCGCCTGCGCGTCCTTCAGCGGGAACCGGGCGGTCACGTCGGGCTTGATCGTTCCCTGCTGGATGAGCCCGGCGATCTCCTTCAGCTGGGCTCCGCTCGGCTGCACGAGGTGCATGGCCACTCGCACCCCGCGCGCCTGGAAGACGGCCGGATCGGGGTCCCCGGCGATCGACACCAGGATCCCTCCCGGACGCAGCACCGCGGCGGAGCGATTCGTGGTGTCGCCGCCCACCGCATCGAGCACGACGTCGACGTCCTTCACCCGGTCCTCGAACTTCGTCGTGCGGTAGTCGATGACCTCGTCCGCGCCAAGGCCCTTCACGAACTCGGCGTTCTCCGCCGAGGCTGTCGCGATCACCTTCGCGCCCTTCAAGCGTGCCATCTGGACCGCGAAGTGGCCCACGCCGCCCGCGCCTCCGTGCACGAGCACCGTCTGGCCCTTGCCGAGCCTTGCGATGTCGAAGAGGCACTGCCACGCCGTGAGCGCGGCGAGCGGGGTGGCCCCGGCACGCGCCATGTCGAGGTCCGCCGGGATCGCCGCCGCCTCGCCCTCGGCGACGATCGCGTGCTGCGCGTAGCCGCCGCCGCGGGTGAGCGCCAGGAACGCGAACACGCGGTCCCCGGGCTTGAAGGCCGTGACGCCCTCGCCGACTTCCTCCACCTCGCCAGCGACGTCGAAGCCGAGCGTCGCCGGCATCGCGAAGTCGAGGCCGCCCTTGAACATGCCCGAGCGGATCTTCCAGTCGACCGGGTTCACGCCGGCCGCACGCACACGCACGAGCACCTCGCCCGTGCCGGGGCGGGGCCGGGGCGCATCCTCGTAGACGAGCTT
Source organism: Phycisphaerales bacterium (assembly GCA_046096165.1). Lineage (GTDB taxonomy): Bacteria > Planctomycetota > Phycisphaerae > Phycisphaerales > SM1A02 > UBA966. The sequence continues at coordinate 5,434 of JBJTJU010000225.1, forward strand.
CGACGGGTCGCCATGGTCGTGGATCCGGACGGCCTTCATGGTGGCCGCGGCGGGCGGGGCCTCCGGCGCCTCCGGTGGGGCGGGCGCCGCCTGCGCGGCGGGCGCCGCACCCATCCTCATCCGGTGCACGCCCGTCCCGATCGCAAAGCCAGTGACGCCGTCGTCGCCCTTCAGCAGCCGGATCTTGTTCACCGCGCTGCCGATCGATGCCGGTTGCCAGCTGATGCCACCGTCCACGGTCACGAACCCGCCCGGCATCGCGCCCACCCAGCCGACCTGGTCGTCCAGGAACGCGATGCCGAATTCGCGCACCGCGTGGTCGTCGACCAGCGGCACCTCGTACCAGGAATGCCCGCCGTCGATCGTCTTCGCGACGAACCGCTGCGACGCCGTGGGGTCGGGGTCGTACGACTGGATGGTGCAGTAGCCGGTCTCGTCATCCGGGAACGAGAACTTCCACGTCAGTTCCCACGGCCGGCTCGAGCGGTAGACCTCTTCCCAGGTCTCTCCGCCATCCCACGTGCCCAGGATCAGGGCGTTCGTGCTCGCCACCTCGGTGCTCGTGGCCGAGGCGATGAACCCGCGCTTCTCGTCCAGGAACTTCACGTCGAACGCCATCGCGCCGATCTCCGGCAGCTTGCCCTGCTTCCAGGTCTTCCCCAGGTCGTCCGACCAGATGTATGCCGCCGGCCCGCCGACGCGCCCGACCCCGATGATGCGCGGGCGCCGGTCGAGCGTGCCGGCGTTCACGAACGGCACCTGCACGACGTCGAAGGCGCACAGTCCCACGACCGGCGCACCCTCGATCGCGGTCACCGGCGTCCAGGTCGCGCCGCCGTCCTCGGTGCGGTAGACGGGCACCGTGTCGGTCACCCCGGGGAAGTAGCCGGGCCCGATGTTCCCAAGCACGCCCACCTTCTCGTCGACGAAGGCGAGGCACCGCACGAACGTTCCCGGCTTCTCCCAGACCTTCGTCCACGAGTCGCCGCCGTCTTCCGTCTTGAACACCTTGCCGGCGCCGTTTCCGTACCAGCCGACCCGCTCGTTGGCGAAGAAGATGTCGTCCTGCTTGCCGGGGTACGCCTCGGTCGGCAGCCGTTCCCAGGTGCGCAGCTGCGCCGAGGGGCCCTCGGCGGGGGGTTCGAAGGTGCGGCCTTCCACCGACGCGACCCACTTCAGGATCTCGCCCGGCAGCCCCTCGTCCCACGCGCCGCCGCCCATGATGGCCACGCTCGAGCGGAAGTTCGCGTGCGTGGTGAAGGCATGGTCCGCCTTCGGCCGCAGCAGGAAGGTGCCCGCGTCCTTCGTCCGCGCGTTCACGATGTCGACGATCTTCTGGTGGTCGCCCTGCGAGGTCACCCAGTCGTACTCACCGTAGATCGCGAGCACCGCGCCGGAGGCCTCCTGCCACGCGCGCGCCAGGTTCAGGTCCTGCAGCTGGTGGAAGAACGCCATGCTGCGCGTGGACATGTGGTTCTCGTCGAGCATGGTTCCCTGCGTGGGCTGCCGAAGCTCCGGCCACCGCGCCCACACGTCACCGAGCGTCTTCTTCTCGACGAGCATCATCGAGCTCGACTTCGCCTCGGCCAGGACCGCCTCGGTGATGTCCGCCTCCGACGCGCCGGGCTGCAGGGCCGCCTGCCGGCGCACGTTCTCCAGCTGGTACTCGAACCACGTGCGGACGATCGTGCCGTAGACGATGGAGCCGCGCACGGGCACCTCCTTCGCCAGGTACGGCGCCAGCACGCCGCCCATCGAGTGGCCGAAGACGTAGACGCGCTGCGGATCGACGCCCGGCATCGCGGCCAGCTGCCGCAGCGCGGCCGCGTAGCCGGCCAGCTCGGTCTGCAGGTCGATCTCGGAGCAGGGCGGGCCCTCGCTGTCGCCGACCCCGGGCTTGTCGACGCGCATGGTGACGAAGCCGGCGTCGGCCATCGCGTGCACGATGCGCGTGTCCGCGGCGGTCGGGTCCGTGGGCCGGTCGATGGTGTCGCAGATGATGCCGGACACGTAGAGGAACGCCGGCACCTTGCCGTCCTTCGCGAGCGGCGATTCCCTGGGCTCCGTGACGATGGTGCGCAGCCGGTATCCCGCCGGAACCTGCACGCTGCCGTAGCTCACCGTGCTCCCGGGCAGCGACTCGGATGCCGCCTCGGCGGTGACCGCGAGGGTCTGCACGGCACCGTCGCCGCGCTTCACCGACAGCTGCACCGTGGCGCCCGCCATCACCGAGCGCATCGCGTCGCGCAGTTCCTCGCGCGTCCGCACCTCGCGGCCGTTCACGGCGTGCACCGTGCATCCGCCCTCGACACCCGCCTTCGCGGCCGGCGATCCCGGAACGACCTCGGTGATCGCGATGCCGCCGCCCGGCGCGTCCGCCAGCCGGATCCCCATCGGCCCCGCGCGCCGGGGCAGGGGGGATGCGGACTGCCCGGGCGACGACGCGGCCATCACGAGCGCGAGCAGGGCGGGGATGAGGATGGCGATGGAGCGAATGTTCATGGCGACTGGATCCTGGAGGGGCATGCCGTGCGGAAGATCAGGCCCGGGCGGCCCGTGCGCCGCGCTTGCGGACGACCGGCATCACGAAGAAGGCGGCGAGGTAGAGCTCGCCGGCGCGGCGCCCCTTGCGGGCATCGAGGTACCGCTTCAGCGACTGCAGGCGGCTGCGCACGGCGGCCAGCTCGCGCGGCGTGAGCCATGCCTGCTCGAGCTTCGCCACCACGTTCCGGAAGTCCTCGTCGTACGAGAAGCGCCCGGCGGCCGCGGCCTTGCGCGAGGTGCGCGACACGATCCGCGTCAGGCCCTGCATCGTCCGGTCGATGGCCGTCGCCTTCGCGCGGGCACCGACACGCTGGAAGCCCGGGCGGAAGTCGTCCGCAACGAGGTCGTAGACCTTGCCGGGCCG
>JBJTJU010000226.1:0-2354 GCA_046096165.1 Phycisphaerales bacterium
CAGGTGCCCAACCGCCACCATGCCGATCAGCGCACCCGCCGCCGCCGCCGTCGCAAACGTCCCGACGGTGCCGCGCACCGAGGTCTCCAGGAACCGGTCGAGCGAGGCGCGGCCGACGATCGCCGCCGCGAGCGCCACCGCAGGAACAATGACGGTCAGCGCCACCACCACCCACGCCGCACGCGCCCGCGCCCATCGCCCCTCCGGCGCGCCGGCCTCCCGGGGCCGCACGCGCCAGGCGGCGAGCGCCACCGACCCCGCCGCCGCCACCGCGATCGCCGGCCACGCCGCGCGCAGCACCGCGCCCGCGGGCACGCCCTGCACGTCGAGCGTGCGCAGCTCGAACCCGAAGGTACGCACCTGCGCCAGGTCGAAGGCCACCGTGAGCCCGGACACCACGAACGCCGTGGCCGCCGCCGCCAGCGCCAGCGCCGCGCGGTCGGCACGCCACGCGCGCGCCAGACGGTCGCCGGCGCGGTCGCCGTCGACGCGTCCGAGCTCGCGCTCGAGCCGATCGTCGGCCGGACGCGCGGCCACGAACCACGCCGCGATCGGCCACGCCCAGGACACCAGCCCGACCGCAAGCAGCGCCTCGCGCAGGAACCCGGTCATGCCGTGCACGGCGCACCAGTCCCCAAGCCACGACCCCGGACCCGCCGCCTGCCACCACGACCAGAACACCGCGTAGGGCGGCAACGCCGCCGCCACCACCGAGATCGCAAGGAGCGTGCGTCCCGCCTGCGCCCGGCGCACGGCGCGGCCGACCGGCCAGCCGAGCGCCGTCGCACACAGCGCGATCGCCACGCTCCAGAGCACGGTGGTGCGCACGGTGGCCACCGCGTCGAAGGTCGCCGGCACGGCGCCGCCGCTTGCGAACAGCCCCATGCCCGCCGCGCACGGCCATGCGACCGCCGCCGCGAACGCCGCGGCCGTGGCCGCCACCGCCGCCACGCCCGCCCCGCGCACCTAGTTCCCCTGGCCTGCCGCGCGCCGCGCGGCGAAGAAACGCTCGACCGCCGCGTCCGCGTTCGCGGCCACCGCCGCCGGATCGACGCGCAGCGCATCCGCCACCGACAGGTCACCCGCACCCGCGGGATGGACGAGCGGCACGTGGCGCGCCGCCACGGTGGCAAGCTGCCGCTCGGTCGCGGCATCGAGCATGAACGCAATGAAGCGGCGCGCCTCCTCGGGGTGCGGTGCGCCGGCGACGATCGCCACGGTGTTCGGGATGACAAACGTGCCACCGCCTGCCACCGACGGATCGGCGACATGCCGCGGCATGACCATCGCCACCTGCAGGCCGCGCGCCTGCGCCGCCAGCACGTCGTCGGTGTCGGTCATGCCGAGGTCCGCCTCGCTGCGCGCGACGGCGTCGACGACGCCCGCGTTGCCGCTCGTCAGCACCGCCGGCTCGTTCGCCACGAGCCGTGCCACGAAGTCGTCGAATGCCCCAGGGGCCGACGCGTCCCACGCGGCCTTCATGGCGCCGAAGTGGCTGCGCGTCGTACCAAAGCGCGGGTCGGCCATCGCGATGCGTCCCTTCCATGCCGGGTCCCCGAGCGCCTGCCACGACGTGGGCGGCGACGGCACGCGCCCGGGGTGGTGCACGATGACGCGCGCGCGCCCGGCGAAGGCGAACCACCGGCCCGCCGGATCACGCCACTGCGAAGGCCACGAGGCGACTGCCGCGGCGAGCGCTGCATCCGCGGGGCCCGGCGCGAGCGGTGCCGTCACGCCCTCGGCGCCGAGCGCGACGTTCGCAGCCTGCTCGTTCGACCAGAAGACGTCCGCGCGCGGGCGCGACCGCTCGGCGCGCAGCGCGTTCGCGAGCGCCGTCGTCTTGGTGGCCTCGGTGTCGAACTTGGCATCGACGCGGATCCCGGTCTCGCGCTCGAAGCGCTCGAACACCGGGCGCGCGACCTCGTCCTGGTCGGCACTCACGTAGACGGTGACGCTCGGCGATCTACCGCAGCCGACGACGGCCGCGAGCGACGCAAGCAACGCGGCCGCCCACGCGGCACGGGCCACCCCGCGCACGCGGTCACTTGGCATTCGACGGGACCGGCGCGGGCGGTGCGGACGGGGCCGCGGCACCGGGCGCGGCGGGCTTGACGCCCTTCTCCGCGAACTTCTGCCGCAACTCGCCGAAGTAGCGCTTGTGCACCTCGCGCAGGTGCGCGGGGACGGGATCGTCCTCGGACCCGCGCTCGTAGCCGGTGGCGATGGTGCCCGCCACCTCCTCGAGCGCGACGCGGCTCTCGCCCACCGGCGCCTGGCCGGCGACGAGCTGGCGCGCGATCACGTCGCCCTCGCCGCGCGCACCCTTCTGCTTCTGGAACTTGGTGCCGAAGGCG
>JBJTJU010000227.1:0-3165 GCA_046096165.1 Phycisphaerales bacterium
AACGAACGCCGTGACGTGTCGAGGTCGCCCATGGTTCAGCCCACCTTGTACTGGCCGGGCTTCTTCTCGACGGGCATCTCGAGCGGCCCCATGAGGTACTGCGGCGGGGCGAGGGACTCGGTCGACGCGACCGCCTGCTCCCAGGTCACCTGCTGGCCGCTGTACGCGGCCATGCGGCCGAGCACGGCCATCATGCAGCTCGTCGCCATCCAGTCGCCGTCGTCGATCACCGTGTCGGCGCGGATCGCGCGGAAGAGCTCGTCATGCTCCACCTGGTACATGTTGGGCTTCGGGCCGTTGGCCGGGTAGCGCCACAGCACCTTGCCGTCGGGGTCCTTCATCCAGTGGGTGGGGCCCCAGCCGTTGATGAAGCACTGGCCCCTGGTGCCGGTGATCCAGTCGGTGTTCTCGAAGTAGCAGTCGGGCTGCTGGCGGCAGTTGAGGAACGCGCGCCGCCCGTCCGCCCACTCGTAGACGATCGCGAAGTGGTCGTAGACGTCGCCGCGCTCGGGGATGGCCTCGCGCAGCTGGCGTCCGCCCATGCCCACCGCCTTGACCGGGGGCTCGTTGCGGAAGCACCAGTTGATCTTGTCGATCGAGTGCACCGCCTGCTCGACGATGATGTCGCCGGACAGCCAGTTGAAGTGCTGCCAGTTGCGCACCTGGAACTCCATGTCGCTCCATCCGGGCTTGCGCGCGTTGGTGCCGAGCGGACCGGTGTAGTAGCAGGAGTACATCGCCATCGGGGTGCCGAGCGTCCCCTTCTCGAGCTCCGCGAACGTGGCGCGCTCCGGGCTGCTTCGGCGCCAGCAGAAGCCGGACACCAGGTTTCGCTTCGCCTCGCGCGCCTTGCGCACGCTGTCGACGACGCTGCGGTACCCCGGCGCATCGACGAACATCGGCTTCTCGCAGAAGACGTGCTTCCTCGCGTCCACCGCGGCCGCGAGGTGCATCGGCCGGAAGTGCGGCGCGCTGCAGAGGAGCACCACGTCGACGCCGGAGTCGATCGCCGCCTTGTAGCCGTCGAATCCCGCGAAGCGCCGCTCGGCCGGCACCTGGACGCGGTCCTTCATCGGGTGGCCCTCGAACTGCTTCAGGCACGCATCCATCCGGTCGGGGAACACGTCCGCCACCGCCCACAGGATGACCCCGGGATCGGCGCGCAGCGCCTGGTCCGCGGCGCCGGTGCCCCGACCGCCGCAGCCGACGAGGGCCACCTTCAGGGGCGGCCCCTTGGGCGCGGCGTCCGCCTTCGCGGCGTCCTGGGCGAACGCCGGCAGCGCCGGCACCGCCGCCGCGGCGACGAGTCCCGCCGCCGTGCCCGCCGCCACGAACTCGCGGCGCGTCACGCCGCCCGATGCCGTCCGATCGATCTGGTCGCTCACTTGCTGGCCTCCTTGGGTCCGTCGCTCGTCACCACGCGCATGCCGATGAATGGCCCGTCGACGAGCCACCACACGCTCTTGGGGAACTGCGGGTCGCTGTCGTTCCATTCCGGCGTCTCGGGCACGGGCTTCATGGCCGCCGGGTCGATCGCCTCGTCCCGGTAGCTGCCGCCCATGACGAAGAACTTCCCCGCCCCGTCCGTGCACCACTCCGCCGCGTTGCCCCACAGGTCGACGAGGCCCGCCGCGTCCGCGGGCTTCTCGCCGCAGCGGTGCGTGCGCACGTCGGCATCGGCATCGGTCCACGCGTGCTTCGTCGCGGACCCGGCGGTGACGCCCGAGGCGCGCGCCATGCACGCCCATTCCTTCACGGTCGGCAGCCGGTAGGTGCGCCCGGTCTTCCTGGACAGCCACTCGCAGAACTGGACCGCGCCCTTCGAGCTCATCGAGATCGCGGGCCATCCCTGGTGCCCGAAGCCCCGGTCCACGGAGACGTAGGGCTTGGTCGGCCGCGTCACCGCGTCGCTCTCGGGCGTGCTGTCCCCGGACTTCCGGTCGAAGCCGTAGATGAAGGCGTCGAAGAGTTCCCACGGCACCTCGGTGCGGGCGGCGTAGAACGCGGGCGTCCCGTCGCAGCCGGGAATCGGCATCATCTCGACGCTGACCGCGGTGCCCTTGATGCGCTCGACGAAGGCGGGGGTCGGCGCGGCGGCGGGCACCTTCGCGGGCGGCGCCGTCGCCTGCTGCAGGAGCGCGACCGTGGCCACCGTCACCGACAGGAAAGGCATGGCGCAGACGCTACCGCAAGTCGGCACCGGCGCGCACCGGGGCCGCGCCCCACGGCGCCGGCGGGGGCGCTCCGGTCAGGGCGCCGAGGAACGCCTCGAGGTCCGCGCGTTCGGCGTCGGAGAGTCCGAGCGGGCGCAGCACCGACTCCCGGTGGTGGTCGAGCGCCGAGGCGCCCTCGAGGGTCGAGTAGAAGCGCACGACGTCCGCGAGCGTCGCCAGCTGACCGGCATGCATGTACGGCGGCGTCTGAGCCGCGTTGCGCAGGCTCGGCGTGCGGAACTCGCCCCAGCGGTCGGGCGAGTTGGCCAGGCTGCGCGAGATCTTCGCCTGCGCACCGTCGCGCGCATCCGAGTGCGGCCCAGCCGCATTCATCGGGTCGTCGCGCACGCGGTCGACCACGGCGTAGCGGCCGGGGTCACGGGGCGGCCCGCCATCCGTCGTCGGCGCGCCGATCATGTGGAACTCCCCATCGGAGAAGAGCGCGCCATGGTGGCACTGCGCGCACTCGGCCTTCCCGAAGAAGAGTGCGAGGCCGCGGCGCTGGGCATCCGTAAGTTCCTCGTCGGCGCGCGGGTCGGCGGCGGCCCGCCGCGTCCACCACCGGTCGTAGGCCGTCGGACCGGTCACCAGCCGCCGCTCGTAGGCCGCGATCGCCTTGCCAACCATCGCGAACGCGCGGTCGACGGCGGCCGCCGGCGCGCCCGCCGCCGGCGGATCCGCGGCGAACGCCGTGCGCCACGCCGCGCGCAGCGCCGGGTCGCCGGCCACGTGTGCCACCACGCGCGTGCGGTCGATGCCGTGCTCGGCCGCGGTCTCGAAAGGCTGCGTGGCCTGGCCCCACAGCGTGTCGGCACGGCCGTCCCACGTCAGCCAGCGCTGGTGCGCGGCATTGAGCAGGGTCTTCGAGTGGCGGGACCCCGTGCCCTCGCCCACCGCACGCGGCACGGGCAGCTGCGCGACGTGCCACGACCCGGCGCACGGCTTCTGCGAC
>JBJTJU010000228.1:0-2177 GCA_046096165.1 Phycisphaerales bacterium
CTGCGCGCCCGCCTTCAGGAGGCTCTGCGTGATGAACGTCGCGTAGCTGCGGTCGTTGGCGATGCCGACGACGAGCCCGCGCTTGCCCTTCATGAGTCCGCTGGTGTCCATGGGGGCGGGATCCTAGCCGAGCCGCTCGTCAAACCGCCACGGCCGCGGGTCGGCGAGGTCGGCCGGCGGCACGAGTGCGTCTCGCACGCGCGCCACCAGCATGTCGAGGTTTCGCCCGTCGCCCGCGCTCACCGCGAGGTCCGCGCCCGTCGCTTCGGGACACGCGACGGCGTCGGCGCGGTCGCTCTGATTGAGGACGCGGAGGACGGTCGCATCGGCGGTGCGCGGTGCAGCGTGCGCGGCCCATCCAAGGCCAGGCGCCGTCAGCGCGACCACCAGGTCCGCACGCTCGATCGCGTGTGCTGCGAGCGCGGCCGCCGCGCGCTCGATCGCGTCCATTCCCTCGCGCGCACCCGGCGTGTCGAAGACGTCTGCCACCAGTCCCGCGAAGTCGATCCGTGCCGCGACCGCGTCGCGCGTGGTGCCCGGTCGGTCGTGCGCGATGGCCACCTCGCGCCCGGCAAGCGCGTTGAGCAGCGTGCTCTTCCCGGCATTTGCCGGACCGACGATCGCCACGCGCGGCGGGTCGATGAGTCGGCGCAGCCGCCGGTCGCGCGCCGCGATGGCGCCGGGGGCACCGTGCGCGCGCCATCGCGCCGGCTGCGTGGCCAGCAGGTCGATCGCCAGCGGGCTGGCGGCACGCGCGAGCGCCGCCAGCATGCGCCGTTCGAGGTCGTCGTCGGCCTCCGGGTAGTGCGCGCCCGTCTCCTGCGCGCCATCGAGCGCCGTCGCCCCGAGTTCCGCCATCCGCGCATCGAGCCGCTGCCGGATGCGTGGTCCGCCGTGCGGCATGACGAGCGCATGCCCCGCGGCCACGCGCGACACGACGCCGTCGTCGATCTCGCCGAAGCGTCGCCATGCCACCGCGCCCACGGCCGGGGCGCTCCGCGCGCACAACGCCTCGATCGCCCGTTCGAGATCCGCGGGCTCGCCCGCCAGCTGCGCCACCGCGATCGCCCCCGGGTGCGGCGACGTCGACCACCACCAGCGAAGCGCGCCGCGCGCGTCCACCATCACTCCGGCGCGCCCGCCGCCTCGACGGCGACGCGGATCCCCTGCAGCACCAGGTCGGGCACCACGCGCTGCACGGACGGGCAGTCGGAGAAAAGCGTCTCGGCGTCGCCGCCGGTCGCCACCACCAGCGGAAACGCGCCGTAGCTCGTGGCGTAGCGCTCCACCAGCGTCTGCACCATGCCGCGGATCCCCTCGAACACCCCGAGCTGCATCGCGGACACCGTGTTGCGCCCGAACGCTTCCTCGTCGGACGGCCGCTCGAAGCGCACCTTCGGCAGCGCGGCGGTGCGCGCATGCATCGCATCCAGCTGCACCTGCGCCCCCGGCGCGATCGCGCCGCCGTGGAACGTGCCCTCGCCGTCGATGAAGTCGACCGTCACCGCCGTGCCGGCGTCGACCACGATCACCGCCTGCTTGGTCATGGCGAACGCCGCGGCCGCGGCCAGCAGCCGGTCCTGCCCCGGCGTCGCGCCCTCGTCGAGGCAGCGCCCGATCGGCACCTCCAGGTCGCGCCCGATCCGCCAGACGTCCGCGCCGGTCGCCGCGGCCACCTTGGTCTCGACCTCGATCGCCACCGGGTCGTTGACACTCGCGATGACGATCTCGCAGTCCTCCTCGCCGCGGTGCGCCCAGGCTTCCTCGACCGCGTCCACCACGGCCGCAAGGTCATCGTTGACCAGGTGCCGGGTGCCGTGCACGCGGTCGCCGTGGAAATGCGCCACCGCGGTGCGGGTGTTTCCGACGCTGACGGCAACCAGGAATGGCATGCGCGGGAGTCTATGGCCGCCGTGCCGCGTTCAGCCGCGCGCGGCCTTCACGAACGCCGCCGCGCGCGCCGGGTCGACCGGCCGGTCCCAGCGCCCGTCCTGCTTGACGCTGCTGCCGACGATCACCGCATCCGCGACCGCAAGCAGCCGGCGAACGCTCGTGGCGTCGGCGCCGCTGCCGGTCATCACGGGGAGCGAGGTCGCCGCACGCACCGCGCGCAGCTCGGCCTCGTCGACGGACGCGCCGGTCTCCGTGCCCGTGACGATCACGCCGTCCGCGAGGAA